>JBGTOG010000434.1:0-8035 GCA_041742675.1 Gemmatimonadaceae bacterium
GGTGGTCCACTCCGGGCTGGACGCTCGCTGCGCTCTTCCCACGGTTTGCCACCGCGCGAGGCGCCACGATCACCACCGCGCTCCCGACTGCCGCCACTGCGCGGACGATCGCCACCACGATCAGCGCCGCGCGGTCCGCCGCGTGGGGCACCACGATCACTTCCACGATCGCTGCCACCACGTGCGCCCGCAAAGCCCGCATGTCCACCCGCACCACGATCATCGCGGCGCACATGCAACTGACGGCCTCGCAGCGTCACGCCGGTGAGCTTCGCAATCACTGTCTCCACAGAATCAGAGGCGATTTCCACGAGCGTGTGCGATTCGAACAGATCAATGCTGCCAATGCGATCGCCCGGCAATCCGGACTCGCCAGCAATCGCACCGAGCAAATCACCAGGACGCACGTTGTCGCGCTTGCCCACGTTAAAGAACACGCGTGTCGTGCCGCTGTTCGCTGCGGATTCACTGGCCGCCGCAGCCGCCGCGCGAACCGGTGACGCAAACACGGCGCGATTCGCTGCTGCCACACCATGTGCTGTGCTCAGCGCGCGACGCGCGTCATCAAACAGACGTAGTGCCGCCGCCGCAACTTCTACAGGATCAAACTCATCAAGCAGCGGCGCGACGAGCGCGAGGTCGGCCGCACCAACCGTGCGCACATCCGTCAGCGCATGACGCATGGCGGCATGAATCGCGTCCGCACCAGTCACGGCCTTTGTCGTTGCGATTTCGAGTGTCAGCGGACGCGCTGCACCACCGCTTACGGCGGTCATCGTTGGCACATCACTCGCCTGAATAAAAAACACCGCTTCAACCGGCTGTCCGCCCAGTGCGGCCGCAAGCGCCTCGGCCGTAGCCGGGAGCTCCCAGCCAATCACCGCAGCGGTGTGACCGAGTGGAGCGGAGCGCACAACCTGCGTCGCTCGTCCGTCCACACGCAAACCGAGCTGCATTAGTGCTTCGGTCGCTTCGGCATGCGCCACATCATTGCCCGCGATGATTGCCAGTGATGGCGGATCACGTTCATCGAGAAATGCGCGCAGCGCAGTAGTGCGTGCTGACGGCGCCGTAATCAGATATTGCGGCGTGACGTTGAACGACACGGACGCGGCCTTCACCAGCGGCGTGATGTGACGCGCTTTCGGAAGATTGCGCTCCAGGAACTCACGGAGCTCCGTGTCGTCTTCGGTGGCGCTTGATACAACACGCACCGCGCCGGACGGCACATCGCCGAGCAGCGCGTCGATGGCATCGCGCGAACCCTGCGTGGCGAGCAGCACGTCGATGCCGAGCAGCACGACGGCTTGTACGTTGTCGAGTGAGAGTGCCGTGGCGCGCCGAAGCGCGAGCAGGTCTGCGGGAGTGCCGATCGCGACAGCGACAGGACTCGTGGCCAATACGCGCTTGGCGCGAACGGCAGAGGTAATCGGAACCACGCGCAATGCGGCGGCGTCGAGCAGTTGCCGCGCTTCTTCCGCGGCCAATTGTGTGGCCAGCGCGCTCGGTGTGATCACGAGACACGCGGGCGATGATGGAGCGCCACCTGTGCGACTGCGTTCCACACCGGGACGCAAAGCTGCCTGTACCGTGCGCGGCTCCATCGCGCCCATCACTACCACATGCTGGCTGCGCGTGCCGCCAGTCGGCACAGGCTCCCCGCCTGTCGCCGTTCCTTCCCGTTCGTCGCCCACGTCCCGCTCCATTCAGTTGTCTGACAGCAAATGCGCACGTCCGCCCAGCGGGCGTGCGGAGAGCCGGTGCATTGAGCACCCGCCCCTCGATCGCATGTCTGACCATTCAGACACGCGTGTGTGGGGATGGCCGCCGTCGCGCGTTCCAGCGCGACGATCCCGACCTCACCATTGGCGCACATTGTGTTGGCGCGTGTAACTTGGCTACCGCGTGCGGTGGCCACTGCGCCGCTTCCGGCACAGCAACGTAAGCTAGCCGGGTACCTCCCAACTTCCTAATGCGCAGGTCACGAGGCTCTCGCTCGTGGCTGCCTGAGTGATCCGTCATGTCGAGACCGTTTCTGCCGTCTGCCAACATTTCGCGCCTCAAGGAGTCTGCGACGCTAGCGGTCGCCGCCAAGGCACGCACGCTCAAGGCCGCAGGAGTGCCGGTCATCGACCTGGGCGCCGGCGAGCCGGACTTTGATACGCCTGAGTTCATTCGCCGAGCTGCCGCGGAGGCGGTTGAGGCAGGGGCGACGCGGTACACGGCCACCGAAGGCATTCCGGCACTGCGCGAGGCGGTGGCCGCCGATGCCAACAGACTATTGCCGCCCGGCGCGGAGCTGTACACCGCCGCCAACGTGATCGTCTCGAGCGGCAGTAAGCAGTCGCTGTTCAACGCCTGCATGGCGTGTTTCGGCCCGGGCGACGAGGTGCTGGTGCCCACGCCGAGCTGGACGAGCTACTACGAAATGCTGGAGCTTGCGCGCGCCACGGCGGTGCCGGTGATGGGTGATCCGGCGAACTCGCTCAAGGTCACGGCGGCCATGCTGGATGCGGCATCGACGCCACGCACGCGCGGTGTAATGCTCAACTCGCCCTGCAATCCCACGGGCGCGGTGTACACTCGGCAGGAGTTGGAGGAGATCCTCGCACTCGCTGACGAACGCGCGTGGTGGGTGCTCTCCGACGAGATCTATCAGCGCATTGCGTACGATGAACCGGCCGCGTCGGTGCTGGAGCTCTCGCCGGCGCGTGATCGGCTCATCCTGATCAACGGTGTGGCCAAGGCGTACGCCATGACGGGCTGGCGCATTGGTTGGGCGCTGGCGCCGGTAGCGGCCACTCGAGCAATGATTGCGGTGCAATCGCACACGACCTCAAATCCTGCCGCTGTCTCGCAGCACGCGGCGCTGGCCGCACTCACGAATGTGCAGGCGTCGGAAGACGCGATCGAAGAAATGATGGTGGCCTTCCGCCGCCGTCGTGACGCGGTACTTGAGGCGCTTGGCGATGCGCGTCGCTTTGCCATCCGGCCCGCCGGTGCGTTTTATCTGTACATCGATGTGTCATCGTTTGGCGGCGATGATCCGGGTGCACGGTTTGCGGAGACGCTGCTCGAGAAGCACCAGGTCGCGGTTGTGCCGGGGAGCGCGTTCCTCACGCCGAACTGGATTCGTGCGTCGTTTGCGACGTCAGATGATATTGCGGTGGAGGGCATGCAGCGCCTGGCCCGACTGCTCGCTGCCGGTTCCTGATCCTCTTACGGAGCACACATGATCACCACGATTGTCCTGATTCAAGCTGACCCAAAGCGCATTCAGGAATGCGCCGTCACCCTCGCCGGAATTGCTGGTGTGTCGGAAGTGTATTCCGTGTCAGGGGCGTGGGATCTGGTGGCGATCGTTCGTGTCCCCGATCTCGAACGCATTGCTGATGTCGTTACGCGTGATTTTGCGACGGTGCCGGGCATTGAGCGCACACAAACGTTGACCGCATTTCGTGCCTACTCGCGCGGTGATCTCGAGCAGGCCTGGGATATTGGCGTAGAGTAGGGGGACGCGCGCGAACTCAGAACGCGCAGCGGTTGCCCGTGAAGCGAAACACCTCACGCCAGGCATCGTTCTCAAAGCGATACGCCACGGTAAACGTTGGTGACAACTCGCGCTCCTGCAATCCGAAAAAGATCTCGGGCACGCCATCGTTGTCGACGTCCATGTAATCCAGAAACTCCAGGCGCGGCGGCGTAGTGCGGGCACCAACCGTGGAGAACGCAAACGTCGAACGATATCCGTAGGTCGCCTTGTCGAGCATGACGATCAACTGACGTGGACGCTCGCCAAACGCCTTGAGCGAATCAGGCAGTGGCGAGCGGTCATTGTACTCCACGATCAGCGTGGTACCGCCGTTGATGCCGGTGGGCACCTGATGAATGCGTCGCTCGTACTTTGACAGCTGCGCCGGCGGAATGCCTTTAGTGGGCGCGACCAGCGTTGGGACGTTGGCCATTGCTCGCGTGATGCCGGCCTGATCGAGGGTTGCACTGTGCGCCAGCGGCGGGCGCTGTCCGGTGGTGGCCAGCGGTGGCAGCATGCGATTGCCGTCGTTCGTCGATACAATCGAACGGCCCATTGGAATCACGACCGGACAGTTGAGCGAGTCGAGCGCCGGTGCACCGGGCTGCCACATGCCGCGAAACATGCGGACGGGCGATTCGCTGCGTCCGCCACGATGCGGGGTGAGCATTTTGCCGCCGCGCATGTAGTCCGCGTCGAGTTGGCGCCAACCGCGCGCGGACATTTTGAGCTGTCGCAGCCCATCCTTGCCTACCGTGGCGAGCGGAACAACGTACGCGCCACCGGGGTCCGCCAGCACGCGAAAGAGCACCTCCGGCTTGTCCTCAAGCAGCAGGCTGTCGCGCGACCATCTCGACACCACGGGTTCGCGGCCGAGCACCCGCTGCATGGCCGCGTTGTCCTCACACGCAGCCGCCACGAGAAGCAGCCCGAGCAGCGCCCCGAGACGTGCGGAGCGAACGCGAAGCAGTACGGGAACGGTTGAGTATGTCGATGTTGGCATGAATGCGAGAAGCGACGTGAAGTCGACCGAAGCACAAACCTCATGCAGATTGGACCGCGGCGCCACCTCGCGCTCCGGGCAACGCCGTCCGGCCAACCGTGGCCTACCCTGCTGCCCACCTGACGATTCACCCCCGGTGTCGGCCACTCGATTCGCTCGGAGCCTCGGCTCCGCATCGGGGTATCTCTGCGGTATGAAGTCAATCAGTCACTTCGGGAACCCGGTTCGTCCGAGGCTTTCCGTCCGAGCGGGTCTGCTGGCGCTGGTGTTGTGTGGTGCCTCAACGTTGCAGGCGCAGGTGACCGGATCTGGCACCGCGACCACCGGCTCCCGTCCGGCGAAACCGCTTGGGTCAGGCACTGACACACCGGTTCCGCTCACGGTCAAGCCGGCCACGGGCGATGTGCTGTATCTGCAGATGCGGCAGACCATCGAGATGGGTGCCCAGCGCCGCGAAGGCTATGCGCTGCCCAAGGCTGGCGTGGAGGTGATTCCCGACCGGGACGAGCGCCGAGGTCCACCGCTGGGACCTCGCCGAAGTGCCGTGCCGACGCGCACCACCGCCATGGACTTCTACGCGCACTCCACCGTCGAAGTGAGCGATGCGTCCGGCTCCATCGTGTCCACGGTGGTGGACTCGCTGTTGGTGCGCACGACCGACCTGGGCCAGCCGCCCCGATCTGAGCGTCTGCCCGTGCCCGTTGGCGCGCCGTCCACCCGCATTCGCGTGCGCAGCAATGGCTCCATGATCATGGAGAATGCGCCAGCAAGCTCGGCGGCGGTTGGCGCCACACTGTCGGCCATGCCGGCGATGCTCCCGGACAGTCCCGTCAAGGTTGGTGACACCTGGGAGCGCGATGTGGACATGCCACCGCTGCCCATGACCACCTATCGGGCCGATGGCGTGCTGCGCGCTGTGTTCCGGCTCGATTCGATCACCGATAACGGCCGCGATGCGTACGTGTCGCTCCGTGGCAGCCTGCGGCGCGAGGGCACAACGCGCGATCTGCCGCCCGGCACGCGCGTGGTGACCGACGGCATGATGACCGGCACGCTCATGCTCGACCGCGCACGCGGGTGGATCACCGATGTGAACACGGTGATCGATGTGATTTCCGAGGTGGTGGCACCAGCTGATGGTGGTCCACCGCTGCAACTCGGCATTCGCATCACGCAGCGATTGCGCGTTCGGTAGCTTCTATTGCGCAGGTGGCCACACGATAAGTTCATATTCGTCTTTGCGGCTGCACAGTGCCTCAAGGCTTTCCGGCTTTTGGGCGGCACCAGTGTCGTTCGGCTGAACAGGGAGATTGCTGTGCCCGGAGGATCTCCTACCTGCATCGGTGCTCTGTTCCGTCGTACGAAATAAAGTAGGCCGTAAAGCCAGAAAGCCTCAAGGCACTTTATAGCCCCAAAGACGAATCAGGAAACAACTGCGAAAGCGGCCGCTTGCGGCACCTGCAATAGTCCCCCACCCGCGACATGCGACTCGTACACCTTTCGGATCTGCATCTCGGTTTTCGTCAGTTTCAGCGGCAAACGGCGGCCGGTATCAACCAGCGCGAAGCGGATGTGGCCGACACCTGCGCTCACGCCATTACGCAGGTGATCGCACTGGCGCCCGAGCTGGTGCTGATCGGTGGCGATGTATTTCATCAGGTACGACCTGCCAACTCGGCGATCCTCGATGGCTTCGCCATGTTCGCGCGACTGCGTGCCGCGTTGCCCGACGCACGCATCGTGATGATCGCCGGCAACCATGACCTGCCCCGCAGTGCTGACGCCGGATGCATCCTGCAGCTATTCCGCGAACTCAACATCGATGTGGTGATTGGCGGGGCGCAGCGCATTGATGATCCAGCGCGTGACCTGTCGGTGCTGGCAGTTCCGTACGCACCGCCGACCGCTGGCGAAAATGGAGCAACCGCAGTCGCGCGCGATTTTACCGTAGACGAACGGCGTCGCTTCAATGTGCTGCTGCTGCACGATGAAGTGCGCGGTGTGGTACCGGATGCCGCGCAAACGGGGGATCGCTTGCACACCCCAATCGATCCCCTGGAGCTCGAACGCGCCCCGTGGGACTATGTCGGGTTTGGCCACTATCATGTCTACCGCCCGATTGCGCTGCAGCACGCCGCGACCGGTCGCACAATCCCGTGCTACTACAGCGGCTCGCTGGAGTACACGAGCACGAATCCATGGGTGGAAGTGCGTGAAGAAGTACTGCGGCGCGGTGTGATGCCCGGGATGGGAAAAGGCTTCATTGAACATGATCTTGCAACCGGTGCGCACGTGTTTCACCATGTCACGCCGGCGCGTCGGCTGCTCGATCTGCCGGTGATTGATGGCGCCGGAAAGACAGCTGATGCACTCGATGAGGCGATTGCTGCGACGCTCGCTGACGCAGGTGCGGAGCTTGATGACGCGGTGGTTCGACTGGTTGTACGCGATGTCATGCGGCATGTCGTGCGCACACTCGATTATGCGCCGCTGCGCGAGGTGCGACGCCGCACGCTGCACTTTCACCTCGATACGCGCAAGCCGGAGTTTTCCGCGGTAACGGGTAGCGGCGCACCGGGGCGGCGCGTGACGCTGCGTGACCGGCTCGCCGAACGCTTGCAACAACGTCCACTGGCACCGGGACTTGATCGTGACCGGCTGGTACAGCTCGGACTCGCGTATCTCACGCGCGCCGAAGACGCGGCTGCGGCGGCGCTGCCCGTCGCCGAGGTCTGACGCATGCGGTTGCACTCTCTGGCGCTTCGTAACTTCCGGCAGCACACGGATACACAGGTCAGCTTCACGGATGGATTGACGGGCATCATTGGCGCCAACGGCGCCGGCAAGACGACGCTGCTGGAAGCGATTGCGTGGGCACTGTATGGCAACAGCGCCGCGCGCGGGACACGCGATTCGATTCGGCATTCTCGTGCGTCTGACAACGCGCCCGTTCGTGTCACGCTGGAGTTCGAACTCGGCGGACATCGCTATCGTGTGGATCGCACGCTCCGCACCGCCGATGTCTATCTCGACAACAGCGCCGAGCCCATTGCGCGCACGATTCGCGGCGTGAACGAACTGCTGCAGCGTCGTCTGGGCATGTCGCGCTCGGAGTTCTTCAATACGTACTTCACCGGGCAGAAGGAACTCGACGTCATGGCTGCACTTGGTCCAGTGGACCGGGCGCGCTTTCTGGCGCGTGTGCTGGGGTACGACCGGCTTGGCGCGGCGCAGGAAATGTTGCGCGAACAGCGTCGGTCGATCATCGCGGAGTTGAACGGGTTGCGCAGTGGAATGCCAAACGCCGAGCACATATCGACGCGTGAGGTCGCGGCCGATCAGGCGTTGTCTGCGGCACGCGATCGCGTGGAGCTGGCCAACGCATCGTTGCAATCGTCGCGCGTTTCGCTGGACGCGCTCACGCCCCAGTGGGAGTCGGCCGCGCAGCGCCGCGAACACGCATTGGCGCTCGACGCAGATCTGCGCGTGCTGGAGCAGGA
>JBGTOG010000443.1:0-6987 GCA_041742675.1 Gemmatimonadaceae bacterium
GCGCCCGCCTTGTCGCCGCGCACAGGCGCTGCCGTTCCGAGCGAGGCCAGCCAGTCAGCGCTGACCGGTGCACTGGCGCGCTGATTTTCACTGGCCACCTGCGCCGCGATCTCGCCGCGCAGAATGCGCAGCGCGGACGGCGCGTCGATTCCCAGACGAACGCCACCCTTGTCGCACGCGACGACCACAATGCGAATACCACCCTCGATGAGTATGGATTCGCCTTCCTTTCGTCCGAGTACGAGCATGTCTGTGCGCTCCGTCAGACGAGCGAGAGAAGCGTCTGCAGCATTTCGTCGGCCGTCTTGATCAGCTTCGTGGCCGCGACGTAGGACTGCTGCACGCGCATGAGCTGAATCAGTTCTTCATCGGTACTGACGCCGCTCACGGACTGCCGGCGTGCATCAGCCTGATCGGCGAGGATGGTGCGAACCGAGGCGTCGTCGGTGCTGCCGCGCACGTCCAGCCCAAGACGCGTGACCGTCGTGCGGAAGAACGCGCCAAAGCCAGCGGTTTCCGTAGCCCCGCCCGCGCCCGTGTACGACACGGCGGAGGTGTTGTTGCGGAGCGCACTGAGTGACAACGCCACACTGTTGTCGAGCGGCGCATTGATGTCGCCTGACGACGCGATGTTTGCGGCATCAGCTTGAATCGCAGCGAACAGCCGCATCGTACCGGCGCGCACCGGATCGCCAGGCGTGCCAGCATCAAAGAAGTTGCCAGCGGCTGTGCCCGGAATCACCGGACCACTGAATACAAAGCCTGTGGTGTGCGCGGCGTTCACTTCGCTCACAAGCGCCGACGCCAGTGCGTCAAGACGTCCCCGCACGCTTGGCACATCCGTGTTGATGATATCAACGAGCCCCTTGAGCTCACCGGCCAGTGGTGCCAAACGGTCTATGCCGTTCCCAAGGGTCAGCTTGACCGGGATATCCGACGGTGTGGTCGCAGGCGGCGGTATCGGAGGATCCTGCTGCAGCCGCAGCGGGCGTGCCGAGGTGCCGTCCACGAGCGTCGAGTTCGCGAGCATCACCGAGACGGTGCCGTCACGCTGCGGTTCGGCACGGGCACCGGCCATGCGCGACAGATTATCGATGAGCAAATCGCGCTGATCGCGCAAATCGGAGGCTACCGCGCCGGTCGCTTCTGACGCCAGGATGCGACCGTTCAGCTCCGCGACCTGCTCCGCGATCTGATTAATCTGCGCCACCTGTGCATCGAGGCGCGTTGTCGCCTGCTCGCGCGTTTGCGTGAGCCGTGCATCGTAGTCGTTGAAGAGCTGCGAGAGCTGTCGTCCACGTTGCTGCACCACGACTTTGGCCGACGAACTGCCGGGAGTGGTCGCCAACTCACTGAACGACGACCAGAATTGATCGAGGGCCGCCGCCATACCCGCGTCGGCGGGTTCTCCAAAAATCCCTTCCACTTGCGAGAGCAGATCACGGCGAGTTGTCGACTCGCCGAGCAGGCTGGCCGCGCTGCGGAACGACGAATCGAGCATCAAGTCGCGCTGACGCTCAACGCCGATAAACGAGACACCCGTGCCGATGTTGCCGTACGGCATGCGCACAGGCATGTTGGCGGACAACATCGGACGTTGACGCGAATAGCCCGGCGTTTCGGCGTTCGCCACGTTGTGCGAGACGACCTGCAGCGACGTTTGATGCGCCAGCAGGGCTGTGCGCGCAATGCCGAAGAGTCCGGAGCTCATGTGTTATACCGTGCGATTGACGACGAGTCCGCGCGGCTGCGAGGTGGGTGTGGCCGCACCTTCTGCCGCGTACGTCGATGGCGACTCAGGTTCACCCGACATTACACGGACCTGCTGCGCGTTCGTGGCCAATGCCTCACGTAGCAGCTTGCGGTTCATGCCCACTTCGCGCGACAGCGTTTCCGCAGCGGCCTGCAAGCGCTGACGCGCTTCGCGCAGCCGGTCATCAAGCTGCGGACCGATGCGCGCTTCGAGTTCACGCAGCGGCATGTCGGCCGTTCCGCCGAGCAGCTCGTTGAGCTGACGGCGACGCTGACGCGCCTGGCCAAGTGTGGCCAGAATGCGATGCGTCGCGAACACGCTCTCGTCGACACTGTCAATATCATCAGCGCCCACGGCGTTGCGCTGGCGACGCATCTGCAGCACGAGATCGTCGAGCAGCCGACGCTCGGTGTTGAGCGCATCGTGCAGCGCGTCGAGCATGGACGGCGCGAGCTGCGGAAGCACCATCATGGTTGGTTCGGCAGTGAGCAGGGCAGGAGGCATCACAGGTGTGGCTGACGTACGGAATCGGGATGCGCGGCGTCGGTCGCCGCGTCGTCGGTTGGTGGTGCAGAAACCAGGTGCTGACTCAGCTGACGGTACAAAGCGTCGGACAGCCCGCGCTCCCAATGCTGGGGAGTCTCGGCAGCCAGGTGCTGATCCATCAGTGCGGTAAACATTTCTTCTCCGGCCCCGCCTGAAACGATTCCTTCCTGCTGCGGAACGGATTCACGCATGGCCTTGTAGAGTTGTTGCACGAACACCCCTTCGAGGTTCGACACTGCCTGTTGCAGCTTTGCATCACGTGGGGTCGCCGACGGCTCGCCAGGCGTGGCTGGCGCAACGGATCCAAGGCGCGCAATCATCGAACGATGATCTCCGCAGTGATGGCGCCAATCTCGCGAAGGGCCGCGAATATGGCCGCGATTTCCTGCGGTGGCGTCTGCACGGCATGCAGCGCGCTGGCGATTTTTTGCACCGGTGTGCCGATCGGCATGCGCACGCCTCCCGCACTCGCCGTTTCATCGCCAGGTGTGATATCACCGATGGAGAGCGTCACGCCGCCATGGCTGACCGTGGCCGGGCCGACGGTGATGTCACCACCCACGACAACCGTTCCATCCTTGCCATCGATCACAAGGCGCGGCTTGACGTCAGGGCGGATCGCCAGCTCGAGCACGCGTGCAAGTGCGGCCGCGCGCTCTGCACCTGCAGGGAGATTCAGCTGTACCGAGCCTTCGTCTTCAACCGACGCGACATTACCGCCCATCTGCCCGTTGATGGCTGTGACAATACGCGTCGCTGTACCCAGGTCCGGTTCGCGGAGGAACAGGCGCGCGCTCGATGCGGTGAGTGTCGGGCGCGGCAAGTCGGCTTCAAGAATGCCGCCGCTTGGTATGCGCGCGGAGGTTTCAATGGTTGGTGCATAACGCGTCGCCGATCCGCCTTCGCTCACGAGCAGCGGACCTTGTGCCGTCGCCAGTGGCGGCCCACCCGGATCTGCGACGAGCGGCGTCATGTACAACACGCCACCGCGCAGTGAGCGCGCGTCACCCATACTGGCGACCTGAATCTCAAAGCGTCCACCGGCGCGCAGATACGGCGACATCTCGGCCGTCACCAGCACGGCAGCGACATTGCGCATGCGCAGCAGGTTGGGCGGCACTTCGATGTCGAAGCGACGCAGAATGTTCACGACGGATTGGACGGTCTGTCCGGCGGTCTGGCCGCCAATCGCGCGGTCACCCGTGCCATCAAGACCAACCACCAACCCATAACCCATCAGGCGTACGGGCATTGCGCCCTCGGCCGTGGTGAGATCGCGAATGCGCGCTTCGGCTTGCGCGTGTGCAAACGATGGCATGGCCAGCAGCAGCGCCGTTGTTGCGGCAATCAGGCGAACCATGTTGCGCGAATGCGGATGAATGCGAGGCATCGCGGTGGCTACGGAAGTGCGTGAGCAGCGCTTGTTCACGGGAGGAAGATGCCGAGGATACGCGTGAAGATGCCGGACTTGGTCTTGCCAAGCGGGCCGGGCGAGTTGTACTGCAGCGTGGCGTCGGCCACACGATACGATTCCACCAGATTCTGCGGCGAGATATCCTGCGCGCGCAGCCAACCTTCGAACACCACATCCTGCTGCGCCTTGTCCACCGTGATGTTTTTCACGCCACGCACCTGCAGCAACCCATTGTCGCCCATGGCCACGATGCGAACGCTCATTTCGTTCTGGAATCGGTTCTCGCGGCGCAGTGCACCGCGCTGCTGTGTGTCGGCGTCGTTGCGCGTGTCAATGCCGCCAGACCGTGAACCTTGCAGCGGAATGCGAACCACCGCGCCGAGATTCCGGCGGCGTGTATCGCTGGCGATGTTGTCCTTCACCGCGGTGGAGATGGTGTAGTCGTCGATCAGCACGGTGACCACATCGCCCACGGCAAACGCGCGGCGATCCGCAGTCCACGATTGCCGAGCGGCGCGAACCGGTGGCGTTTCTGTCGTGGTGGCCACGGGCGGCGCTTCCTGCGCGCCGAGTGTCGCCACGCCGGGGAATGACGTGTGCAACATCGGCATACCGAGCAGCAATGCCGCAACCATGATGGCGACTACGGCCGGCACAAGTGGCGCGACTGGCGAAGGTGATGGTGGGTGCATGGTGAAACTCGGGTCAGGGAATCGGTCAACCACAGAGGTTGCACGAACTGCGGAAGGCGTGGTGTGTAACCGGCGCGCGCACTGGTTCATCGAATTCGCACGGAATCGGGTGCCATCGCGACGCCTTGCAAGCGGCGGGTCTGTCCGATGCGCAGCCGTACCGTACCGCCCACCGGTGCACTATTGAGTGCAACAGCGGCCACGGAGAGCTGCACCGCGCCGTCGGTCCATACGGCGTGCACGGTCTGTCCTGCGCTGACCGCGGCCTCAGGCTGCACCGCTGGTGCACGTAGCCATTCGCCTGCCGCGACCGCGCGATGCACGCGCCATCCCGTCTGCGGCGTCGTGGTGTCCAGGCCGTATGGAATGCGTCCGCTGATCAGCGTATCAGCGAGTGTGAAATCGCCTTCGCGCAGCGTATCGCCGCGCTGCAGTACGCGCGTGGCGATTGCACGTTTCCAGTTTACTGGTTCTGCACTGACCGCACGGGGGTACGCGGCCGCCGATGGTGCAGTCGCCACCGTTTGTGCTGACGCGCGCGCCGGCAGAAACAGCGAAGCCAGCACACCACACAAAACGGTGATGACGTACAACAACACCAGGCGAAGCGCGGAGTGCACGAACCGTTACCGCGTAAGATTGTTGGCGATCTGACCCATCTCATCAGACGTCTTGATCGCCTTCGAGTTGATTTCGTAGGCGCGCATGGCGGTGATCATCTCGACCATTTCCTGCACGATTTCGACGTTCGACGCCTCAAGGCTACCCTGCTGCAGGCGACCCATGCCTTCCTCGCTCGGGAAGCCGATGGAGGGAATGCCGCTGGCCGCTGTTGGCGCGTAGAGATTCTGTCCAAGCGCCAGCATTCCGCTCGGATTCACAAAGCGTGCCAGTTCAATGCGACCGACCTCACTGGGCTCGACATCATTGCCGCGGCGTACGCTCACAATGCCCGTGGCGGAGATCGTGATTTCGCTGACGTCGTCGGGGATGCGGATGGGCGGCATGAGTCCCTGGCCGCTGCTGGTCACAAGCAACCCCTGGTCGGAAATGCCAAAGCTGCCGTCGCGCGTGTAGGCAACGTCGCCGTTGTTCATCTGTACCTGAAAGAAACCGTCGCCCTCAATGGCGACATCGAGATTGCGTCCGGTCTGGTCAATCGCGCCCTGCATGTGCATGCGCTGCACGGCGGCGAGACGCGTACCGCGTCCAACCTGAATGGCGGGATTGGTGAACGCATCGGACGTGCCGAGCACCTGCGTGCCCTGGACGGTCTGATAGAGCAGGTCTTCGAACTGAGCGCGACTGCGCTTGAAGCCTGGCGTATTGACGTTGGCGAGATTGTTGGCGATGACCTGCGTGCGAGTCTGCTGGGCCATCATGCCGGTAGCGGCGGCGCGGAGTGCGGGATCCATGGTTGGTCTCGAGAGGGTGGCTTAGACGGACTTGCCGAGGTCGTTCACCGCGATGCCGCGCACGGCATCGAGCGTAGAGATGGTTTTCTGCGCGGCACCAAAGCGGTGCAGCACCTGCAGCATCGAAGTCATGGCATCCATCGGATTGACGTTGCTTTCTTCGATGAAGCCCTGTTTGATGCGTCGTTCGCTGGGGGGTACGGCTTCGCGTGACACGTCGGGGAGGAAACGCACACCGCCTTCGTGCTGCGGGCTCGCACCGGCGGCGATTCGCTCAACCCGCAATCGGCCGAGCTGGCGACCATCGGCTGAGAGCAGTCCCGTCCCGTCGATTGTGATGGAGCCGATGCCTTTTGGCGGGATCGTGACGTCGCCGGCCTCACCCATGAGTGGGTTGCCGCTGTGATCGACAATCCGGCCTTCGGGATCGATGCGGAAACTGCCGCCGCGCACGTGGCGCTCGCCGTTGGCCGTGTTGACCACAAAAAATCCTTCGCCCTCGATCGCGAGGTCGAGTGGGTTGCTGCTCTCGCTGAGCGTGCCTTCGGTCAGATCCACGCGGGTGTTGGTGGATGAGACGGCGTCGCCGACGAGCTGTGCAAAGACCAGCTCTCGCTTGAAACCGGCCGTGTTCACATTGGCCAGATTGTTGGCCAGCACCTGTTGCCGCCGCTCGAGCATGGCGAGCGAGGCGGCCGCACTGGTCATTCCGTTGATTCGGATCGGATCTGGTGGCATTTGAGGCTAGGTTGTGTGCTGAGTCCCGCCGGAGTGCGCGGGAGGTGGCATCGTCTAATCTCCATAATGCAACGGTCGGGCCACGCTGGCCCGACCGTTTGTGTGCTCCGTAAACTGTTGTTGTGTAATGACTTGTGTTGCTATAGGAAAAATCGTCCTATCGAGCGATCCGCGAAATAGCTAGGCAAATCATGCCGCACTATGCGGGACTTGCCGCGCCGGATTGGCGACCGCCAACAGCATCGACACCGCGTCGACCGGCAAACCTGTCCCACGTGCGATATCCAAAATCGACGCCCCCTGCGCTGCCAAGGCCTGTACCTGCTTGGGGGTGGCCCGCGCCGACGAACGGCGGTGACTCACTTGCAACGCCGATACCAGCGGCTGGGCGCGCGATGTGTCAGCGACGCGTGGCGTGCGACTGCGCCA
>JBGTOG010000450.1:0-21274 GCA_041742675.1 Gemmatimonadaceae bacterium
GCGACCGCGCAGTTCGGCAACGAGCGCCTCAAGCGTTTCCGGGCCGGGCGCACGTGTCCCCTCATCAACAGCCTGCAACAGTTGACCCACGACGGCCGGATCGCTCAGGCGCTCGGTCAGTGCGAGCAGTCGCTCGCGTTCCGCCGGCGGCAAGTCAGGCACACGACGCGCGGTGACACCGGCTTCCACCAGCGCGTAGGCGGCCAGATCGTACGTGCCGGTCATGAGAAGATCGACCATCGAATCTTCCACGCGACCAATGGCCTCGGCACGAACGTCCGTCGACGTCTGCACTTCGATGATGTCGAACAGCGTCGTCAGCACCTCGCGTCGCGGATCCGACCCAAACTCGGAGCGCACTTCTTCCTGGAGATAGGCAAGTTCACGACGATCCAGAAAAAACAGCGTGCTGTCGAAATCGTCCACTCGCACGACACCCGGCGTGCTCGACTCGCTCAAGGCCGGCACATCGAGCGCCGTGGCGGCGATTGGTTCGCGAGTTGCGGCGATCGCCTCAGCGCTGTCGTTGCTCCCATTGTTCAGTGCACCCATCATGGCCGACAGCTCGTACGACCCGGCGAGGTCGACATAGCGGTACGAAATGGTTTCGAGGTCTTCCACCCACAGCATCGTGACCAGGTCGTCTTCGTCGGGTGCAGCCTGCCGCGCGCGCTGCAGCAGCGCCAGCAGCGGTTCAAGCCCCTCGCGTTCTACGCCCGGAAGGAAGGTGAACTCTCGCAGACCATCCCGGTACAAAATCCACGGCACGCCGTCCGTGGGACGCTCAAGTTCGCGATGCACGACCCGCCCCTGCATGACGAACTCTGCCTCACGCACCAGCAACGGTATGCGCGGGAGTGACGCGTCCCAACAGGCCGCGAACGCGCCGCGTGCCACCGCAATCGCCCGCTCCCGCGTCGGGTTGTTGGGGAGATACAACTGCCACGCACGAAACGCCTTCACAAACGCCCGAAGCGCGTCTTCGACCAAGGCCGCCGACGCGTCGTCCAACTCAGTCAGGGCGCCTGGTGCGGAAATCACACGGAGGGCAACAGGTGTTCGCTCATCGTGCCGACGTCCTTGTCACCGCGGCCGCTCACGCACAGCAGGATCGGTTCATCGGGGCTCCAGCGGCCGGCTTCGCGCACAATCCATGCGACCGCGTGCGCCGTCTCCAGCGCCGGGATGATGCCTTCAAGTCGGCTCAACACCGAGACGCCCGACAGCGCTTCGGCATCGGTCACCGAGACGTACTCGGCGCGCCCGCTGTCCTTGAGCCAGGCGTGCTCCGGACCAACGCCAGGATAGTCCAGCCCAGCGGAGATCGAATGGGCGGGATGCACCTGTCCCGATGCGTCCTGCAACAGATAGCTGAGGGCACCATGCAAGACACCCGGCGTACCTTTGGACAGAGACGCCGAGTGGCGTTCCGTGCTGAGTCCCTCGCCCGCGGCTTCTACGCCGACCAGCTCCACGTCCGTGTCGTTCACGAAATCCGCAAACGCGCCCATGGCGTTGGAACCACCACCAACACACGCCACGACCGTCTTTGGCAGACGACCGGCGCGTTCGAGCATTTGCGCACGCGCTTCGCGGCTGATCACGCGCTGAAAGTCCCGGACCATGCGTGGATACGGTGCCGGACCGACCACCGAACCGATGATGTAATGGCTTTCGGTAACATTGGTGACCCAGTCACGAATCGCCTCGCTGGTCGCGTCTTTAAGGGTACGAGTGCCGGCGGTGACGGGAACTACAGTGGCACCCATGAGGCGCATCCGGAACACATTGAGCGACTGGCGTCGCATGTCCTCCTCGCCCATGTATACGACGCACTCCAACCCGAAGCGGGCACAAATTGTTGCCGTCGCCACGCCGTGCTGACCAGCGCCGGTCTCGGCGATGATCCGGCGCTTGCCCATGCGTCGCGCGAGCAACGCCTGACCCACCGTATTGTTGATCTTGTGGGCGCCCGTGTGGTTCAGGTCCTCGCGCTTCAGCCAGACCGGCGCGCCAATCCGCTCGGAAAGTCGGGGCGCCGTACTCAGCGCCGTGGGGCGGCCCACGTAGTCGCGCAGCATCCCCTCCATCTCGGCCAGAAATGCCGGATCACGCATCGCCGCATCGAACTCGGCGTCCAGCGCGTCAAGCGCGGGCACCAAGGTTTCCGGGACATAGCGCCCGCCAAATCCACCGAAACGATCGCCCGTCCGCTCGGCCAGTACTGCTCCCGTTGTGTTCATTGCCCCTGCCCCCGCACTGCGTCCACAAACGCCCGCATCCGCTCAGGATCCTTGATCCCCGGCGCGAGTTCCACTCCTGAAGATACGTCCACCACATCGGGCGACAGCAGTGCCACGGCGCGTCGGACATTGAGTGCGTGCAGTCCGCCTGCGAGCACCAGTTGCACGGCGGGATACTCGCTTCGCCAACGACGCACGTCCGCCGCCAGCGCTTCCCAGTCGAGCGCTACGCCGGTGCCGCCAAGCTGCCCCGGCACTTTCGCATCCAGCACGAGTGCGTCACTCACTGCGGCCAGTTCCCAGGCAGCCCGCGGCAACTGATCACCGGACACACGCAGCACGGGCCAAACGCGCACGCCTTGCGCGACCACCAGCCGCACGCCGGCCGCGTCGGGATCCCCATGCCACTGCACGACATCAGCCCCCAATGCGCGGGCCTCCGCAACAACGGCCTGCGGAGCCATCGCTCCAAGCACACCAACACGAGTCACGCCGGGGCGCGGTTCGCCGAGCACCTGGCGCCACTCGGCAACCGAGAGCATCCGAGGTCCGCCGGCGCGAATGCCACCTAAAAAGCGCGCGCCGAGCGACTCGGCGAGTTTCGCGTCCTGCTCGCGCGTCAGCCCACAGATTTTGATGGCGACCTCTCGTTCACTGCGCGCCGCGACGGACGCGACTGGCACACCCTCAGCGCTCATGCCGTACCAGTTTGGCGAATGCGGCGACCGCAGCCGCCGGTTCGGCAGACGCCGAAATGGCCGAGCCGATCAGCAGGGCATCGGCTCCCGCGCGCTGCGACGCTTCCGCATCGGAGACGGATGCCATACCGCTCTCGGCGATGGCAATGCAGGCGGCCGGAATCAAGGGAATCAGACGCGGTGCGGTGAGCGGATCGATGTCGAGTGTCTCCAGATTGCGGTTGTTCACGCCGATGATGCTCGCTTTGAGCTCGAGTGCCCGCTGCAGTTCGTTCGCATCGCGAATCTCCACGAGCACTTCCAGGCCGGCGGAATGCGCTTCGGCAAACAGCGACGACATGAGTGCGGGGGAGAGGCCTCGCGCGATCAGCAGGACGGCAGACGCACCGGAGACGCGCGCTTCCCAGATCTGAACAGGATGCACAATGAAATCTTTGCGCAGCAGCGGAATGCGCACCGCCTTGGATACCGCCACCAGGTCGCCAAGCGAGCCGCCGAACTGATCCGGCTCCGTGAGCACGGAGATCGCCGCCGCGCCCCCTGATTCGTACGCCACCGCCTGGGCGACGCTATCCAGACCGGGTGCGATAACACCTTTGGAAGGTGAGGCCCGCTTGATCTCCGCGATGATGGCGATGCCGTCGCGTCGCAATGACGCCGCGAATGGCGGTGGCGCCGGCATGCTCGCCGCCTGCTGCTGGAGGGCGTGCAACTGGTTCTCGCAGGCAGCGGCCCTGGCGAACGCTGCCTCGACGAGTCGGCCAAGCGTGCCGGTGGGCGGTGTCCAGGCTGACGCGTCAGGAGATTTCAACACGCCGCGACTATCGAGAGCTTGCACTTCGGCCCCTGTTCGGTTAACGTAATTCGGATCATCTTCGGGAAGCGATTCGCAGGGCAGTTTATCCAGTACACACCCTCTTGTGGAGTCCGCCATGCCGCTTACCAAGCGCCAACGCGAGATCCTGAGTTTCCTCACCAGTTATACGGAAGACAACGGCTACGCGCCGAGCTTCGAGGAAATCGCATCGCGGTTCAACTATAACTCGTTGGCCACGGTGCACGAGCATCTCACCAATCTCGAGCGCAAGGGCTACATCAAGCGTTCGTATAACGAGAGCCGCGCCATTGAGATCCTTCCGTCGGAGGAGTTTCAGCGTGCCGTTGAGTTGCCGTTGCTCGGACTGGTCGCCGCGGGTTCGCCCATCGAGTCGCTTAGCCACAGTGAGAGCATTGCGGTACCGGACGGGTTCCTTCGCCGCAACGGGAGCCATTACGTGCTCAAGGTGCGCGGTGAGTCCATGATCGATGATCATATCGAAGATGGCGACTATGTCGTGGTCAACGAGCGCCAGTCGGCAGACAATGGCGAAATGGTTATCGCGCTGCTCGACGGTGCGGCGGCCACGGTGAAGCGATATTTCCGCGAGCGCGACGGTCGCATTCGGCTGCAGCCGGCCAACGAAACCATGGAGCCGCTGTACGTGCACGAAGACGATGTGCGCATCCAGGGAATCGTGGTGGGCGTCTTGCGGCGCTACTAGAATGAGGAGTCTCCCCGGCGCCGACGCACTGGGGCGAGTTGTCGAGTCAGGCCGCTAACGTCGGCGGTCCGAACACCGCGCGAAGGTTCTGCAATGCTTTCACGCCTGCACCCGTTTGCAGTGCTTCACGTGCGACTTCAAGCCCGTCGCGATAGGTGTTGACCACACCGCTCACGTAAATCGCTGCGCCAGCATTCAGCAGCACCGCCGCCACGGCCGCAGGCGGTCCGTCGTTCTCCAGCACCCGCGTGATCAGACGGGCATTGTCGTCAGGATCGCCACCAGCGAGGTCCTCAGCGCTCACGCCTGTCACGCCGGCCCACGAAGCGTCGATCGTCCATTCTGACAATCGCCCATCTCGCACCTCCAGCACCGTGGTTGGGCCAAGAGGTGAAATCTCGTCCATCCCTGGCTCCCCGTGCACTACGAGCGCACGCTCACTGCCAAGCGCGGCCAGCGCACCGGCAATCAGGGTGAGCCGCCCGCGATCGGCGACCCCGACTACCTGACGCGCCGCGTGCGCCGGATTGGCCAGCGGGCCCACGATGTTCATGACCGTTGGAATCCCCAGCTCACGCCTCACGGGGCCAACATGCCGCATGGCCGGATGCATGAGCGGCGCAAACATGAAGGTGATGCCAGCTTCATCCAGCGCGCGCAGCATCACCTCCGGCGGGCTATCAATAGCGACACCGAGCGCCTCCAGCACATCCGCACTGCCGGAACGAGACGTGAACGAACGATTGCCATGTTTCGCCACGCGCACACCAGCCCCCGCAGTCAGCAGTGCGGCGGCGGTTGAAATGTTGAACGTGGTCATGGTGCCACCGCCCGTTCCACACGTGTCGACAATCGAAGACGGGTCCGGAGCGTCCAGCGTGACCATGGCACGTCGCAGCGCACGCGCCACGCCGGTAACCTCTTCGACCGACTCTCCCTTGACGCGCAGCGCCATCAGCAAGGCGGCAATCTGCGCCGGCGTTCCATCACCGCGCATGATGACATCGAATGCATCGGAGATGGCATCGGCGGGGAGCGATTCTCCGGCCGCGAGTCGGCGCAGCGCCAGTCGCAAGGCTTCTGTACGCGTGAGATCAGTGGTCACGTAGCGCCGCCAGCAGTCGTTCGGCGAGACGCGCATGCGACGCAACCAGGGCGATGACCAGCGCCAGCAGTCGCACACGCTCCACGTCTTCATCGGAGTACACACCCAGCTTGGCGCGATTCGTGAGGTTCACAACGCCCACCAGCGAATCGTGGTCGATCAGCGGAAAGCTGATGAAGCTGCCTGTCGTGAAGTATTGATCGCGCAAGAGCGGATGCTTGTCGGCTTGCGAGACATCCTGCACGAGCAGCGGTTCACGCGAGGCGGCAACGCGTCCAGCGACGCCTTCGCCATGGCGGATGCGCATACCAAACGTCACGTGTGGTGCCAGTCCGCGTGCGGCGGCAAGATACATGTGCTCCGGCTCCGGTGCGGCCAGCATGAGCGAGCACCGCTGCGCCTGCATGTCGTCGCCCACCAATGCCAGCAGTCCGTCGGCCAGTTCGCGCGGATCCTGCGTTCCCGCGTTGAGCGAGAGCACACGGTCCAGCAAATACAGGGTGCGCGTGCGCTGCCGCAGTGCTTCGCTGCGCCGATGCAACTCGATGTGTGCCTGCTCGAGCTGTCCCACGGCCGACATGAGTTGCTGTTCCACCAGTTCAGCCTTCCGGGACGCGCGACGCGCTTCCTCCTCCGCGCGCGCCGACTCGGCCTGCAACGCGACCGCCTCCGCGGCCGAGATCGTAGGCATGCCGGTGGGCGTCGTGTTGCGCGCTTCACGCAGCTCGCCTTCGAGCGCCCGGAGTTTGCGCACGTACTCGCCATGCACACGCTGGGTTACGTCCTCCAGCGTGCGAACAGCCTCTTCGCGCGCTTCGCGCTCTGAGAGGCGACTGAACGCGAGATCGAACAGCGCGAGTGCCGGCGCAAGACGCTCAGTGGTCCTCGCGCCAAAAATTTTTCGCGGTTCGTACAACACCAGCACGGCGGCCAGATACCCCTCCACGCGCAAGCCACGAAGGGCCAGCGCCCCACCATCCAGCGCGTGCGTGAAACCGAACAGCCTTGCGTATTCCGAGGAACGCTCCGCCATGTCCACGAACTGTCCGCCAGCCGCGACCTTCATTTGCACGGGCGCGGGCAAGTGATCGAAGGTGGTCTCCACCGCGGTGCGCTCGACTCGACCGAGCACCGGCGTGAGCCGTTCGCGCAGCATCTCGCGGCGGCCGTCGTAGCGCAGCAGTGCAATGGAGGCCCCACGATCCGTTTCGGCGACGCATTCGGCCAGCGCCACGAGCGCGCCGTCCAGATCAGACGTCGCGCCGAGGGCGTGTGCAAGCGAAGCGAGAGAGCGAGGGGCCATTTCTACGGGTGACGGGCGAACTGGACGCGTTGGACGCGGCGCAATGTGGAAACGTCGTGGGTGTCCTGTCAAACTTACGCGACAAATCGCTTGAAGCGTTCAGCGTCCAGACTATCTTTCAAGGCTCATGGAATCTGCTCAGAGCGCCTCCTTTTTGTTGGTCACCCAATATGACGGGGGGGCGTTTTCCGGATGGCAGCGGCAACCGGATGCGCGCACCGTGCAGGGAGAAATGGAGCAGGCGCTGGCGGGGCTGACGGGCGAGCCCGCCACCGTGGTTGCTGCTGGCCGCACAGACGCCGGCGTACACGCCCGAGGTCAGGGTGTTGGCGTGCGCATCGCGCCGCGCTGGACGGCCGAGACCATTCGTCGCGCGATGAACGCCAGGCTTCCGGGCGATGTGTGGGTGGCCGATGCCCACGCCATGCGCCCGGAGTTTCATCCGCGGTTCAGTGCGGAGCGTCGGCGCTACGCCTACTTCGTGGGTACCACCGAGGATTCGCTCTCGCCGTTTCGCCGGCGCACCGAATGGCCGCTGGCGCGTGCGCTCGATGTCGAGGTCCTCAACGCCGAGGCCGCAGCGCTGCCAGGAATCCACACGTTTCGCGCGTTTGCCGTACAGGGGACCGCACCAGCAGACGACGATCACCGCTGTGAGATTTTCGCGGCTCGCTGGCGTGAACGCGAGTCAGGCGTGGTGTTTGACATCGAGGCGAACCGTTTCCTGCATCACATGGTACGCTTCCTGGTGGGGACAATGGTTGCGGTGGGCACCGGTCGACGTGCACCCGGTTCGGTCGCCGAACTGCTGGAATCGCCGTCCAATCAGCAGACCGCCGCACCAGCACCGCCGCAGGGATTGTTCCTGGAGCGGGTGAGTTACCCGGAGACCCTTTATCTTTCTTCAACGTGAAGCTCTTTCTCGCCACTGACGCGCTCGACGACGTGCACTGGGCCAGCGCCCGCAGCTGGTGTGATGGCGTCGTGCTCCCGGATGCGGCACTCCGCACGGCGGCGTCGCCGGAGGCGGCTGTCAGCTGGTTGGCGGGCTTTGCCCGTGCAGTTCCCTTCCCTGTGCTCGTCGATGCGTCCGACGCACTGTCGAGCGACGAATCGGATCACGCGCAGGCTCATGCGCTTGGTCGGGCGGCGGAGAATGTGGTGTTGCAGTTGCCGTTCACCGAGGAGAACGCCGCGGTGCTGCGCACGCTGAGCGCCAGTGGCATTCGCGTCGCGGCCACGTTCATTGCCACCGCGGCGCAGGCGTTGTTCGCCGCCAAGGCGGGTGCGGCGTTTGTGCTCGTTGACGTGGATCGCCTCGATGCCATGAGCACGGGCAGTGCCGCGGTGATCGCGGATGCGCGTCGCCTGATCGATGACGCGTCGCTGGAGACGGAGGTGGTGGCGCTGTTCCCGTCAAACGCTGCCTCGATGACAGCGTGTGGCGTGGCGGGTGCGGATGCCGCAGTGGTGGGCGCAGCGACACTGCGAGCGATGCTCGCGTACCCGTTCACGGAACAGGCGCAGGCCGATGCACAGCGCCGGCCGAGCGCTGGACAACGGTTGCGCGCGGGGGAATCATGACCGCGGTGCGCACGTCGGCGGTGTTTGCCGCCGCGCTGGTTGTCGCCGGATGTGTCGGAGCCAATCCGTCAGACTCGCACGCACAGGTCACCAGTACGCAGAACACGGCCGCCATCGGCCCGCCAGGACCGCTTCCGGCGCAGACGATTGATGCGTCGCGCCGCACGGCGATCACCACCGCCGTGGAGCGCGTCGCTCCCGCGGTCGTCAGCGTGCAGACAGAGACCGTGGAGCAAGTACCGGTCGACATGTTTGAAATGATGTTCGGGCAACGCTCCGGTCAGCGTGCGCGCGCCGGCATTGGTTCCGGTTTTATTGTGCGTGCCGATGGTGTGATTGTTACCAACTCGCATGTGGTGTCTGGCGCGTCACGCATCACGGTGGCCATGCGCGATGGCACAACGTACGATGCGACGCTTGTCGGTGAAGACGAGCAGAATGATTTGGCGGTCCTGCGCATCAACGCTCGTGACTTGCCGATCGCGCCCATCGGCACATCGTCCGACCTGCTGATTGGCGAATGGAGCATTGCCATTGGCAATCCGTTCGGGTTTGTGCTCGGCAACTCCGAACCCAGTGTATCGGTAGGCGTGATCAGCGCGGTGGGGCGCAATATCACCGCGCGGGCAGAAGGCGCGGGCATGTATCTCGACATGGTGCAAACCGACGCCGCGATCAACCCTGGCAACTCGGGTGGCCCGCTGGTCAACGCGAATGGCGCGGTGATTGGTGTGAACAGTTCGATCTACTCGCCTACGGGTGGATCCATCGGACTGGGATTCGCGATTCCGATTGACCGCACCATGCGCATCGTGGATGACCTGCTCACACATGGTCGCGTACGGCAACCGTGGGTCGGTTTGCAACTGCAGATGCCAGCGCTCAACAATGCGCGTGATGCGGTGCGCACGCTGCCGATTGTCGGGCGTACGTTTGACGGTTCGCCAGCAGCGCGCGCCGGTATTCAAGCGGGTGATGTGCTCGTGCGCGCCGGCACCAAGCCGCTGCGCAATCCATTCGACTGGGAAGCTCGGCTGCTGGAGCTGCGCGTGGGTGAGTCGTTTCCGCTCACCGTCCGCCGCGGCGACCGTGAGCTTGTAGTAACGCTTGAGGTTACCGACGTGCCGGAAGTGAGTGCGCCGCGTGTTACCGTGCTGCGCGAACTGGAGCTCGTCACCCTCACCGCTGACATCCGTCAGGCACGACGCATCCAGTCACCCGCCGGTGCCCTCGTGTTCAATGCCTCCGAGCGGCTGCAACAGGAGCTGGGCTTGCAGTCGGGCGACGTGATCGTGCAAATCGGCAACACGCCAATCAATAGCGCCGATCTCGCAGCGCGTGCCATCGAAGCCTACGGTGCACGCGGCACGGTGCAAATGTGGTTTGAACGTGGTGGCCGAGTCTTTCCTCCGATCTCTTTCCGTGTCCGCTGATTCTTCGGTGTCTTCCGTGTATTCGTCGCCGCTCGCTGAGCGGTATGCCTCGCGTGCCATGCTCGAACTGTGGGGGCCGTCGCGTCGCTACGGGTTGTGGCGGCGACTGTGGCTCGCGCTTGCCGAGGCACAGCGTGATCTGGGCATTCAGATTCCGGAGGGCGCCATCAGCGAGATGCGCGCGCATTTGGATGACATCGATTTCACGGCGGTGGCGGAGTACGAGCGCCGGTTTCGCCACGATGTCATGGCGCACGTGCACGCCTTTGCTGATGTTGCACCGCTGGCACGCCCGTTTATTCACCTGGGTGCCACCAGCTGCTATGTGACAGACAATGCTGAGCTCGTGCTCATGCGTGAAGGGCTGACGCTGTTGCGGGAGAAGTGTGTTGACGCCCTGCGCTCACTGGCGGAGTTCGCGGTGCATTGGCGCAGCGAGGCGTGTCTGGGATACACCCACCTGCAGCCGGCGCAGCTCACCACCGTTGGCAAGCGCGCCACGCTCTGGATGCAGGATCTTGTCCTTGATATTGCCGACCTCGATCACCGCATTGCAACGCTCCCCTTTCGCGGCGTCAAGGGCACCACGGGCACGCAGGCGTCCTTTCTTTCGCTGTTCGAGGGCGATCACCGCAAGGTGCGCGAGTTGGATCGCCGCGTCTGCGCCGCGATGCAGTTTGCGACGTCGATTCCGGTGAGCGGACAAACGTACAGTCGCAAGATCGACGCGCAGGTGCTGGGTGTGGTCGCTGGCGTTGCTGCAAGTGCATCCAAGTTTTCCGGTGACATGCGCATGCTGCAGGCCTTTGGCGAGATCGAGGAGCCGTTCGAGAAGGATCAGATCGGCTCATCGGCAATGGCGTACAAGCGCAATCCCATGCGCTCCGAACGCATCGCGGCACTCGCGCGCTTTGTGTTGTCGCTTGAGCCGAACGCAAATCAGACGCACGCGGTGCAGTACTTTGAACGCACACTCGACGATTCGGCGAACCGCCGTTTGGCGATTCCCGAGTCGTTTTTGGCCACGGATGCGATTCTCGTCCTGCTCCGCAACATCGTTTCGGGTCTTGAAGTGCACCCCGCCCGAATTCGCCGCCGAGTAGATGACGAGTTGCCCTTCATGGCGACTGAGGAGCTGATCGTTCGCGCCGTGCGCGCCGGTGGCGACCGACAAGTGGCGCACGAAGTGATTCGCGGACATTCCATCGCTGCCGCGCGCGCAGTAAAAGACGGTGCCCCGCGCAACGACATGCTGGAGCGTCTCGCCGCCGACCCCGCGTTCGGCGTGCCGCTGGAAGATCTGCAGTTGCTGGCCGACCCGACGCGTTTTACCGGACGCGCGCCGGAGCAGGTGACAGAGTTTATGGCGGAAGTCATTACCCCCCTGCTCGCGTCATCCAGCGGTACCGTGACGCCGGATGAGGTTCGCGTATGACGCAGGCAGTTGCAATTCGGCAGACGGATCTGCCGCTGCCCTTGGTGCGCCGCGGCAAGGTGCGTGACGTGTATGCCGTGGGCGACGATCTGTTGCTGCTCGTGGCGAGCGATCGCGTCAGCGCCTTTGATGTGGTGCTCGATGAACCGATCCCGCACAAGGGCGCGGTGCTCACGCAGATCAGTCGCTGGTGGCTCGAGAGGCTGCAGCAGGAGTTTGGCGACGCGCTGCCGCACCATATGGTGTCGGCCCATGTGGAGGAGATCATTGAGCGCGTGCCCGCGCTGGCCCGATACCGCACGCTGCTGAACGGGCGCAGCATGCTGTGTCACCGCACTGATGTGATGCCGATTGAATGCGTCGTGCGCGGCTATCTGGCGGGCTCGGCGTGGAAGGAATATGCCGCCAACGGCACGCTCGCCGGCGAGCCACTCGCACCGAACCTGCTCGAAAGCAGTTTGCTCATGCCTCCGCTCTTCAGCCCCGCCACCAAGGCGGAGAGTGGGCACGATGAGAACATCACGGTCGACGCCGTCATCGCGCAACTCGGACGCGAACGGGCAGAACAGCTCGAGCAGCTTTCTCGCGCGATCTACGAGTTTGGTCGTGCGACAGCGGCACCGCGCGGGATCATTGTGGCGGACACCAAGTTCGAGTTCGGGCTGCGCCATGATCAGGTCATGCTGATTGATGAAGTGCTCACACCGGACTCGTCGCGCTTCTGGCCCGCCGATCAGTACGAGGCCGGACGTAGTCAGCCCAGCTTTGACAAGCAGCCGCTTCGTGACTGGCTCGACGCTGAGCGACGGGCCGGTCGCTGGAACGGCGACGCGCCTGGGCCCGCGCTGCCCGAGCAGGTGGTAGCGGCCACCAGCGCACGCTATCTGGACGCGTTCACCCGCATCACCGGTGCTTCACTCGTGCTGTCCACCGCTGGGCCAGACGCGTGAACTTTCTGCCGGAAGGTTATCCCTTTCTCGTGGGCATGACACTGCTCGCCGCGGTCACGTTCGTCCTCGCGTTGCGGTTGCGCTCCTGGCCACTCTGGTTGGCCGCCTTCGGGTTCGTCCTCCTGGCCATCGTGGTCGCCTGGTACTTTCGGGATGTGGCGTCGATCAATGCGCCGACGGCATCGTCGTTGTTCGACCGCGGCCCGGCTGGAGTCGCTGAGATGGTTACGGTGGTCTCGACATGACGGACCCTAAACCGGGACTCGGAACGGCTACGCCGGCGCGTGCACGACGTCGCGCGGTGGTGGTGCTGCCGAACGGCCTCACAATGGCCAATCTGTTTTTCGGGATCTTCGCGATCGTTTCCGCGTCGCGCGGTGACTTTGATGGGGCCGCACGGTACATCGTGTTCGGCGCGATCGCCGATACACTCGATGGTCGCATTGCACGCGCCACCAAAACGGGCACGAAGTTTGGGTCGGAGTTGGACAGTCTGGTTGACGCGATCAGCTTTGGTGTGGCGCCGGCGTTCATCATGTACTTCGCGGTGCTCAACAACACCGGCTGGGATTGGATTTTCTGTTTTCTGTTCATCGCGTGCGCTGTGTTGCGGCTGGCGCGATTCAATGTCGAGTCGGCCGGCAAGGCGAAGTCACATTTCACGGGTCTGCCGAGTCCGGCCGCCGGCATGACGTTGGCTACCTACTACTGGTTCAGTCAGACGCCGCTGTACGCCGAGACCATGATTGGCGGCCTGCCGTGGCAACAGATGTTGCGCTGGGTGATGCTCGGGCTGGGCATGCTCATGATCAGCAATGTGCAGTATGCCAAAGTGCCAACGGTTGGGCTGCGTTCGTGGAGCGGCATACTCGGCACGCTGCTGGTGATTGGAACGCTCGTGGGTGTGATCTTTCTCCCCAAGCAGTTCTTCTTTCCCGCACTCATGTGTTACGTGCTCTACGGCATCGGTCGCACCGTGTTGCTCGGCTTACTCGATCGTTTGCCACCGCCTGACGGCGACGTCGCTGACGAAGACCTCGATGTACAATCTCCACGACGCCGCCGCGAGGCACGTCGCCAAACCCGCTCCAACCCTGGCCCTGCAGACGGCCAAAAGGATTCGTTGATATGACTCGATACCGCGTGGCCGTTGAAATCGTACCGCGGCGTGGCCTGCTTGATCCGCAGGGCAAGGCAGTCGCTGATGCGTTGCACTCACTTGGCTTCAGCACCGTAGGTGACGTGCGTGTTGGTCGTCACCTCGTGCTTGATACCGACGCGGCGTCCGCTGACGCGGCGCAGGCCGAAGTGCGTCGCATGTGCGAGCAACTGCTGGCCAATCCGGTCACGGAAGACTTTCACATTGGCGTCGCGGAGCGCGCGTGAAAGTCGGCATCGTACGCTTTCCCGGCTCCAACTGCGATGAGGATGCCTACCACGCGGTGGTCGATCATCTTGGCGCCGACGCCGTATTCTGCTGGCACAAAGATCACGATTTGCAGGGCGCTGACCTGGTGATTCTTCCCGGCGGTTTCAGCTACGGCGACTACTTGCGTCCCGGTGCCATCGCGCGCTTCAGCCCCATCATGCAGGAAGTGATCGCGCATGCACACCGAGGCGCGCCCGTGCTCGCTATTTGCAATGGGTTCCAGATCGCCTGTGAAGCGGGGCTGCTGCCCGGCGCGCTGTTGCGCAACGACCATCTCAAGTTCATCTGTGAACAGGTGCACCTGCGCGTGGAGTCGATCGGCACGCGCTTCACGTCCCGGTATCATATCGATCAGGTGATCACGGTGCCCGTAGCGCACGGCGATGGTCGCTACACGGCAGACGCGAATGTATTGGAGCGCCTTGAAGGCGAGGCGCATGTGGTGTTTCGCTATGTTGATGCCAGCGGTCACGTCACTGATGCGGCCAATCCCAACGGCTCGGTGCGAAACATTGCTGGTGTGCGCAACGCGCATGGCAACGTGCTCGGCATGATGCCGCATCCGGAACGCGCCGTTGACGTCGCCCTCGGTTCAGACGACGGGCTGCCACTGCTGCACTCCATCGCCGATTCCTTGATGGCCGAGGTGTCCGCATGAGCACGTCAACCACCGCATCGCAGGTATTGCCGCGCCCCGGTGATCCCGAGATCACACCGGCGTTGATCAAGGAACACGGCATCACGCCGTCCGAGTACGAGCGTGTAGTAGAGATGCTGGGACGCGCGCCGACCTTCACCGAGGTCGGCATTGTGAGCGCGCTGTGGAGTGAGCATTGCAGCTACAAACATTCGCGGCCGTTGCTGCGCACGCTTCCGACAGAAGCCCCGTGGGTGTTGCAGGGGCCGGGAGAGAACGCCGGCGTGATCGCGGTGAAGGACGGCATCGCCGTCGCCTTCAAGGTGGAGTCGCACAATCATCCGAGCGCGGTGGAACCGTATCAGGGTGCGGCCACGGGTGTGGGTGGCATCCTGCGCGACGTCTTTACCATGGGTGCGCGACCGATCGCGCTGCTGAACTCGCTGCGCTTTGGTCCGCTGACGTCGCCTCGCGTGCGTTACCTGTTTGCCGGGGTCGTGAAAGGCATCGGAGACTACGGTAACTGTGTTGGTGTGCCAACCGTCGGCGGCGAAGTCGTCTTTGATCCCTCGTATGAGGGCAACCCGCTCGTCAACGCCATGTGTGTTGGTGTGCTGCGTGAAGAAGAACTCATCCGCGCGGTCGCCGAGGGTGTTGGCAATCCGATCATCGCCGTCGGCGCGCGCACCGGCCGCGATGGCATTCACGGGGCGTCGTTCGCCAGTGAAGATCTCAGTGAGGAGAGTGAGTCCAAGCGCCCAAGAGTACAGGTCGGTGATCCATTCACCGAAAAGCTGTTGCTGGAAGCATCGCTCGAGCTGATTCGCAGCGGGCACATTGTCGCGATTCAGGACATGGGCGCAGCCGGCCTCACATCATCGTCGGCCGAGATGGCGGCGCGTGGAGATGTGGGCGTCACGATTGACATGTTGAAGGTGCCGGTGCGTGAGGAGGGCATGACGCCGTACGAGATTCTGCTGTCCGAATCGCAGGAGCGCATGCTCGTGGTAGCACACCGTGGGCGCGAAGCCGAAGTCGCCGAGATTCTCGCGCGTTGGGATCTCGAAGCGGCAGTGATTGGCGAAGTGATCGCGGAGCCGGTGTATCGCGTGACTGAGGGCGATCGTGTGGTCGCCGAGTTCCCCGGCACACGGTTGGTCACTGACTGCCCGACGTACACGATTGATGCCGTCGAGTCACCTGTGCTGGCGGCTGCACGCGCGCGGAATCCGCATGACGTGGCGCCGCTGCCGCAAGAGGACAACCCGATCTGGACACTTGAGCAACTGCTTGCCTCGCCCACCATCGCAAGCAAAGCGTGGGTATGGCGGCAGTACGATTCGATGGTGCGCACCAATACGCTGGTGGGACCGGGCAGTGATGCGGCGGTGATTCGCCTGCGCGGGACGGACGCCGGTGTGGCGCTCTGCATCGATGGCAACGGCCGCTACGTTGCCCTCGATCCGCGAGTTGGTGGACGCATTGCTGTGTGCGAGGCCGCGCGAAACGTGGCCTGCACTGGTGCGCGCCCGCGCGCGATCACCAACAATCTCAACTTCGGCAATCCCACGCGGCCGGAAGTGTACTTCCAGCTGTCGCAGGCCGTGGCCGGGATGGGTGAAGCGTGTCGCACGCTCGAAACGCCGGTCACGGGCGGCAACGTGTCGCTGTACAACGAAAATCCGCAGGGGGCGATTCACCCCACGCCCACGATCGGTATGGTTGGTGTGCTCGACTCGCTTTCGCATGTCACGCCATCCGCATTCCAGTCGGTGGGTGACTCGATTGTCTTGCTCGGTGAAAACACCGACGAGCTCGGCGCCAGCGAGTACCTGCAACACATTCATGGTCTCGCGATTGGAGCGCCCCCTGCCTGTGATCCGGTGGAGGAGCGGCGGTTGATCGATGCACTGTTGTCGGCGATTCACGCCGGCACGGTACGCAGCGCGCACGACTGCAGTGACGGCGGACTCGCAGTCGCGCTCGCCGAGTGCGCCATGATGCGACGCGATCAGCAGTTCGGCTTTGAGGTCGATCTCACGCACTGGTCTGAACTGCCGCTGCGTGCGCTGCTCTTCGGTGAAGCACAAGGACGCGTTGTGGTGAGCACCGTCGCTCCCGATCGTGTGTGTGCCATTGCCGCCGAGCATGGCGTGCCGGCGCGTGTGATCGGCCGCGTGCTGCCTGCGGCCGACGGCATCGAGATGCTTGTTGGCGACGTCAGCGCGCGGCTCAAGCTGCCGGCGCTGGCGCGCGCGTTCCACGATACGATCTCGGACATCATGAACGGCGCGGCATCGGCAGCTTCCGGCGCAGCGCCTGACTCACTCACCAACAGCTGACGGATACGGGTTCACATGTGCGGCATATTCGGTGTATACGGTCATCCCAACGCGGCGGCGCTGACGCAGCTCGGTCTGTACTCGCTGCAGCACCGCGGTCAGGAATCAGCGGGTATTGTCGCCGTTGATGACACCGGCGTGGCCACGTTGCGCCGCACGATGGGGCTCGTGTCTGAGGGATTCAATGATGACGCGATGCGTGCCCTCAGCGGTCCCATCGCGGTCGGGCACACGCGCTATTCCACCGCCGGTGCATCCGCGATCGAGAATGCACAACCCATTCTCGCGCGAGTGCGCAAAGGACACATTGCCCTGGCACACAACGGCAATCTGACCAATGCGGTGGAGCTGCGGCGGACGCTCGAAGATGGTGGCGCCATCTTCACATCGTCGATGGACTCGGAGGCGATTGTGCATCGTATTGCACGGGCACCTTCATCCGCATTAGCGCCGGAGGAGCGCCTCGCGCACGCACTCACTGGCGTGGAAGGTGCGTACTGTTTGCTGGTCGTTATTGATGAAACGTTTCTCGCCGCTCGCGACCCGCACGGCTGGCGGCCGCTGGCGATCGGACGACTGGGCGATTCATGGGTGGTGTCCAGCGAGACCTGCGGACTGGACATCGTGGGCGCCACACACGTGCGTGATGTCGCACCCGGTGAAATCGTGGCGATTGATCGGCACGGCATGCGCTCCATGCAGGCCGCCGCGCCGGAGGAGCTCAATCGCTGCGTGTTCGAACATGTGTACTTCGCGCGTCCGGACAGCAAAGTGTTCGGGAGTTCGGTGGATCGCGCGCGTCGCGAACTCGGTCGGCAGTTGGCGCGCGAGTGTCCGGCACCGCAGGCCGATCTGGTGTTTTCGGTTCCCGATTCGTCCAACTCTGCGGCACTGGGTTATGCCGAGGAAGCAGGACTACCGTTTGAGTTTGCGCTGATCCGTAATCACTACGTTGGTCGCACCTTCATTCAGCCAACGCAGGCCGGACGCGATGCCAAGGTGAAGGTGAAGTACAATCCGGTACGGGAAGTCATTCACGGCAAGTCGGTCGTCATGGTGGACGATTCCATTGTTCGTGGCACCACGACGCGCGGACTGGTGTCTCTGGTGCGCGCCGCCGGTGCGCGCGAAGTGCACATGCGCGTGTCGAGTGCGCCGATCATCAGTCCCTGCTATTACGGTATTGACACACCGCGGCGCGAGGAGTTGATCGCGGCCAGCATGTCGCAGGAGGAACTGGCCCGTCATCTTGGCGTTGATACCCTTGGTTATCTCTCGCTCGATGGCATGCTGAGCGCCGTCCCGAACGGACCGTCGGGCTACTGCCATGCATGTTTCTCCGGACGATATCCAACCGCGCTGCCCAACGAGCCCGAGTTGTTGCGGGCTGGCGGTGGTGGTCGCACGGCCGGTACTGCCTGACAGCAGACGACGCTACCCTGCCCCGCCCGCCGCACCGCACACGACGCTACCGTACTCTGCCCTTCCGCATGGAGCTTTGGTGACACGATCGGTTTATTTTTTCGGCAACGGAACCGCCGACGGCACGCGGGACATGAAGCAGGTGCTGGGTGGCAAGGGCGCAAATCTCGCCGAGATGGTGAATCTCGGTGTGCCGGTCCCGCCAGGCTTCACGATCGCCTGTAGTCAGTGTGTGGAGTATTTGCAGCATGGCGGTGTCACCGACGAGCTGCGCGCTGACGTGGATGCGGCACTCATACGCGTGGAAGAAGCGTCGGGCAAACGCTTCGGTGATCCGTCCATGCCGTTGCTCGTGAGTGTGCGCTCCGGTGCGGCCGTGTCCATGCCTGGCATGATGGAGACGATTCTCAACCTCGGCCTCAACCAGGAGACGACCCGCGGTCTCGCAGTCGCCAGCGGCAATGCGCGCTTTGCGTGGGATTCCTATCGCCGTTTTATTCAGATGTACGGCGATGTGGTGCTGAACGTGTCGTCCGAACAGTTCGAACACCTGCTGGCGGCAAAGCGTCTCACCACGCACGCCACCACCGACGCTGATCTCAGTGCCGATGCACTTGAGGCGCTGTCCCACGAGTATCTCGATCTGGTTGAGCACACCACGGGTGCGCCATTCCCAACCGATCCACGAGCGCAGTTGTGGGGCGCGATTGAGGCGGTCTGGCGGTCATGGACGCTCAAGAAGGCCGTGGACTACCGGCGCGTGAACGAAATTTCGGAGACCATTGGGACCGGCGTGAATGTGATGGCCATGGTGTTCGGCAACATGGGCAATGACTCCGGTACGGGCGTAGCGTTCACTCGGAATCCGAGCACGGGTGAACATCGCTTCTACGGCGAGTTTCTGGTCAACGCACAGGGCGAAGATGTCGTGGCTGGCATTCGTACACCGCTGCACATCGATCAGATGGCGGAGCGCCTGCCCGAAGCATACACGGCGCTCATGGAAACGCAGCAACTGCTGGAGCGCCACTACCACGACATGCAGGACATCGAGTTCACGGTGGAACGCGGCACGCTCTATCTCCTGCAGACGCGCACCGGCAAGCGCACCACACCAGCCGCCCTGCGCATTGCGACGGACATGGTGCGCGAAGGGCTGATTGATCACACCACCGCTGTGCGACGGTTGCACCCGCGCCAGCTCGATCAGCTGTTGCACCGGGTCATTGATCCGCAAGTACGTGCGATTCCCATTGCCACCGGATTGCCGGCGAGCCCCGGCGCCGCGAGTGGTGTGGCCGTGTTTGACCCTGACGAAGCGGAGCAGCGGGCGGCGCGTGGCGAACCCGTGATTCTGGTGCGCGAAGAAACCACGCCGGAAGATTTTCACGGCATGGTCGCGGCGCGTGCAATTCTCACGACACGTGGTGGCATGACCAGTCACGCGGCCGTTGTTGCGCGTGGTATGGGAAAGTGTGCGATCGTTGGTGCCTCCGAGGTGGTGATTCCGCGCGGCGAACGACGTTTCAGCGCGGGTGGCACCGAGGTGAACGAAGGCGACTGGCTCACGCTCGATGGTGAAACGGGTCGGGTGTTCACGGGCGATTTGCCAACGCTGCCGAGTGAAGTCATGCGCGTGGTTGCGGGTGCGCAGCGTGCGGCGGATGCCCCGGTGTACCGCGCCTTTGATGAACTGATGGGGTGGGCCGATGAAGTACGCCGGCTCCGCGTGCGCGCCAACGCTGACACTCCGCGCGATGCACGCCTGGCCCGCGCGTTCGGTGCTGAGGGCATCGGGTTGTGTCGCACGGAGCACATGTTTTTCGAGGGCGATCGCATTGCGTCCATGCGCGAGATGATCATCGCCCGCGATGAAGGCGGACGTCGTCGCGCGCTCGACAAACTGCTGCCCATGCAGCGCACGGATTTTGAAGGCATCTTCGAAGCGATGAGCGGCTGTCCCGTGACTATCCGGTTACTGGATCCGCCGCTGCATGAGTTTCTCCCGCACGGCGGCGAAGAATCCAAGAAGCTCGCATCAACACTTGGCATCTCGCGTTCCGCGCTCGCGGCGATCGTGGAGGCGCTGCGCGAGAGCAATCCCATGCTCGGACATCGGGGATGCCGACTCGGCATCACGTATCCAGAGATTACCGAGATGCAGGCACGCGCGATTTTTGAAGCGGCGGTGCGTGCGAAGCGGCGCGGATTCGACGTGTTGCCGGAGATCATGGTGCCACTGGTAGTGACGGCCCGTGAGCTGGAACATCAGCGTGCCGTGATCGAACACGCGGCTGATCAGGTGATGGGTGCCATGGACGAGCATCTACCGTATCTCGTGGGCACCATGATCGAACTGCCGCGCGCCGCGCTCACGGCCGATGAGATCGCGCGTGTGGCCGATTTCTTCTCCTTTGGCACCAACGATCTCACGCAGACGACGCTCGGCCTGAGTCGTGACGACAGCGGTCGGTTTCTGCCGCACTATCTCCAGCAGGGCATCATGGACGACGATCCGTTCCAGGTGCTCGATGTCAAGGGCGTTGGCAAGCTGGTGCAGATGGCGATTGCTGCCGGACGCGAGACACGTCCCACGATCAAGCTGGGTATTTGCGGAGAGCATGGTGGTGAGCCGCGATCGGTTCGCTTTTGTCACGATGCGGGACTCGACTACGTGTCGTGTTCACCGTATCGGGTGCCGGTGGCGCGACTGGCTGCGGCGCACGCGACGTTCGACGCCCAGTAGAGGAGACACATGGCGGGGCCAACCAAGGCAACGCACCAACGCACAACGCCCCACCGGAATCAACCGGCGGGGCGTTGGGTGCATCAGTGGAGGTGAGGGGAATCGAACCCCTGTCCGAGCCTAAATCTACCGCAGCGTCTACGTGTGTATCCCATTGATTGAGGTCTCCGCGCGCTGGCCAATGGGAAGCCCACTCGCAGACAAGTCACCTATTGTTTCGCTTTACGACGGGCAACACATCGCAAGGCTAGCCCAGATTTTCGATACTTCACAAAGCGCCCCGGGCGGGCTCCTCATGAAGCACTGCCAGCGGTAACTCGAAAGTTACGCGGCGAGCGCCAGGTTGTTGTTGGCGTTTAATGGTTTCCCAGGTGTTTTACCAGGAGCCCGAGGACCTGGACACGCA
>JBGTOG010000024.1:0-5844 GCA_041742675.1 Gemmatimonadaceae bacterium
GGTGCTGCCGGGCGTGGGGACCGTGGTTTCGGCACACTGGCGGGCGAGCGCGGAGGAGCGCGAACGGTTGCTCGCTGACGAGATCGAACGGTTGCTGGTAGATGCGCGGCGGCTTGGACTCAGCCTGCGCGATGTCACCGATGCGGTCAATGCGCACTGGGAGGCGTTGAATCCCCCCCCTGCCGCCGACTCTCCTTCCAACTGCCAACCGGAACAGCTCTGATGTCGATCATCGACGTTCACGATCTCACGCATCGATTCGGCAAGCACGTCGCGCTGCGCGATGTGACCTTCAGTATTCCGGCAGGATCGGTGTATGCGTTGCTCGGTCCCAACGGCTCCGGCAAGACCACGCTGTTGCAGATTCTCATGGGACTGATGCCGGCGACCTCCGGCACGGTACGCGTGCTCGACACACCGGTGGCAAAGCTCACATCGGCACACCGGGCGCGCATGGGATATGTGGCCGAGGGACTCAAGCTGCCGCCGTCCATGACGCTGGCGCAGTTGGAGCGCTATGTCTCGCCGCTGTATCCCACGTGGGATCGAGCGCTCGCGGATTCGTTGCGCGAACGATTTCAGCTTGATGCATCGCGGCGCATTCGCACGTTGTCGCGTGGTGAACACATGAAGGCGGCGATGTTGTGCGCGCTGGCGCCGCGTCCCGAGTTGTTGATCATGGATGAGCCGTTCACCGGCATGGACGCGGTGGTGAAGGACGATCTGGTGCGCGGTGTACTCGAGCTGTCAGGACGCGAAGGCTGGACGGTGGTGATGGCGTCGCATGATCTCGCCGAACTTGAACTGTTGGCGGACTGGGTAGGCTTTTTGCACAACGGCACGCTGCAGTTGCATGAGCCCATGGACAGTGTGCGCGCGCGATATCGGTGGCTGGAAGTGATCACATCATCACGCGAGGCGGTGCTGCCGGCCGTACGGCCACAGGAATGGGTCTGGACGGAGACAGCGGGAGCGCGCGTGCGCGTGCTGCTTTCGGCGCAAGACGGTGACGCGGTGCAGCAGCGCGCGCGTACGTGGTTTCCTGATGCGCAGCGCATTGAACTGCATGAAGCCTCGCTGCGTGATGTGTTTGTGGCGCTCACGCGGCAGGGGCTGGCTGCGAAGACGCGGACCGAGGCGGCGTAATGCCCTGGACGCGTCAGGTCTGGCAGGTCTTCCGCAAAGATGTAGTGCGGCAGCGGTGGTTGCTGCTGTCGTTTGTGCTGTGCGCGATCGGGAGCATGGCCATCATGCTGCAGCGCAGCGTGTCGCAGGACGCGTACGACGCAGCGCACTGGGACTCGATGTCATTGCCCGTCATCCTGTGGATGTTTTTACCACTGTTGGCGGCGCTGCTCGTTGCCGTGACCATCATTGACGATGCACCCACCGAACCTCGCGCGCACTGGGCCACGTTGCCGCTCGACCGATCGGCGGTGATCAGCGCAAAGTTGCTGTTGCTGCTCGGCGTGGTGCCGCTGATCGTGGGCGTGGCACTGACCACGATGCATCTGACGTTTGGTGTGCACGTTGGCGATCTACCGGCGTTGCTGTTCACCGGTCTGCGCACCTTGATCGTGCTGATCATGATCGCGCTGCCGATCGCGGCGATTGTGCGCGACCTGCGGAGCTTCCTGCTCGCGGTCATGGCGCTACTGGCATTCGTGCTGCTGCTGCTCGAGACGATGCAGTGGAACCATGCGCAACTTTCATTTTCCTCGCCCGTGTTGCGAGTGTCGGTCGCGCTGCTGTTGGTGTTGGGAGCTGCTGGCATCGCATGGCGATTGTATGTCACGCGCCGGCGATCATGGCCCATGTATGCGGCCGTTGGCGTTCTCGGCTTGCTGAACAGTGCGTACGGCGTGATGACTCCCGCGCCGGATGCAGTACTGGCTTCGGCGTCGTTCCCTGATGCACGCATCAGCAGTACGCTGCAACGTATCAGCAGTGAGACGTCCGATACGCGATCCTTTGCGTGGCAGCTCAACACGACGGGACTGCCGCCGGATCTCCAGGTCGTGCTGCGCGCGGGCGACGCGACGGCTACAGTCGATGCTTCGTGCGAACCGCTCATCGAGTTCAATGGTCATGCAACAGCGCTGCAGTATCCGGCGTTGCCGCTTGGTGGCACGGTACGCTGGCGTGGTACACCACCGCACTTCTCCCGGCGCTTTACTTCAGTGCTCACGCAGCGCTGGACGCCAACGGCAAATGCACCGGGATGCACACCAAACGTGCAGGCCGTGCTGGATGTCAGTGAGCCACGGCTGATTGGCCGAATACCGCTGGAGACCGGCGCATCGTTGACGCGTGATGGCTACCGCTTGTCGGTTCGCTCCGCGGGGATTGAAACTGGCGGGTGGATTGCGCGCTTGCATGTCGCCTCCTCCGTGTCGCAGCCATCCGTGAATCGACCGATGCCGGCTGATCTCACCTACGTACTGCGGCACGAGGCGCGAGGCGACGCAATCCTGCTGGAGACAGGAACGCAATCCGGATCAATGCAGCGTCCCATTTCGCGTTCGCGAATGGTGCTGTTTCCAGCTCGGCCGCGCGTTGAGCCAACCGGCGAGAGAGTGCCGCGGCCTTCCCGCATGGTCGGCGGAACGGCCGAATGGTTGCGCGAAACGTGGAAGCACTACGGGTTCGAATCGAACGACGACGCGGAACGCTGGCTGCGTGGCACCGAGTTGCTGGTGTTCAGGTGGGACCACCGCGCGATGATCCCGGTCAATCCGCAACTCGCGGAGGATGTGCGATGATGTCCTGGACGCGACAGGTGTTGCACGTTTTCTCGTACGACGTACGCGCGACCTGGGTTGTGCTCGTGTCATACACTGCGCTGCTCATGCTTGGTGTGCTGCAATCTCGTGGGCTGTTCACCCAGACGCCTGACACCGGCAACGTTGCTGTAGTAGCGCTCTACGGGCTGACGGTGCTGCTGAGCGTGCTGCTGGTGCTGCGCCATCCGCCGGCGGCGCCGACGTCGCACTGGAACAGTCTGCCGTACTCGCCCACCGCCGTGTGGACGGCGAAGTGGCTGACGCTTGTGCTCGTGGCGTTGGCGCTGGCACTGGCACTGTTCGTGGTGTCTGAGAATCTGACGTTGCCACGAGCATGGACAGTGGAGTACGTGGCCGTGAGAACGTTGCTGTTGTGCGGACTGCTGGTTGTCAGCGTGCTCGTGGCGGCGGTGCAACAGGATTTGCGCTCTGTGCTGATCACGTTGACGGCGCTGCCGATCGCGATGACGATGGTGGCATTTGCAGCCACGCTGTTGCCTGCTCCGATGGAGCGACTCACGGAAACGCTCGCCAAACGGATCGGCACGGTCCCCGTAGTGTCCGTTGGCGTGTTGCTCGGCGTGTGTGCTGGTCTGCTCCTGTATCGGACGCAGCGCGTTTCACCTCTGGTGCGCTGGGTTGCATTGAGCGGCTGTCTGCTGCTGCTCTTCAGCATGATCAACACGATGGAGTCGCACGTTACGCAGTCCTGGTACGAACGCTCCAGGGGCATACAGATATCAGACGCTCCGGAACGTGTCGCAGGCGTTCAGCTTTCGGGCACACTCGTGCCCCTTGCTGACACAACGGCGTTCAACAACCTGCGCCTTTCGCGCGCGCAGCTCCGCCTGCGGATAGCGAATGCACCAACCGATCTGCGATCGGAATGGGTGTTCTCCGAAGTGGCCGTGGCGACGGACAGTGGTAAACTGGTGCGGCTGAACATCGGATCGACGGGCGGGGTGTTGTTCACACCACCACTTCCCATTTCCCCCACGTCACGCTGGCAAGTCGCGGCCTCAGCCGCGCTCGACGCGCCTGGCGACGAACCCGTGCAGGTAGGCGATGGGTGGCACATCGCCGTGCCACCAGTGGCGAGTGGTGCACCGCGCGAGGTGCACGGTGCGGTGCAGTTCAGAGAACCGCGCATTCTGGGCCGACTTCCCGTGGCCGCAGGTGCGCGCATGAACACACGTGGTGTCCAGCTTTCGCTGCTGGAGATCGGCGACCATACGCTGCAGTGTGTGCCGCCTCGACGCCAGCCACGGTGTTCAGACTACATCAATGGCACGCTGCTGCGGATCTCGCTGCGCAGCCTGATGTCGAGACCCGAGCATCTGTCGTACGCGTTGGTGAATGCCGAGCGGGGAGAGGCCGTGCAGCTCACGTGGCGTTCGCAGCCTGTGAGTGACGGTGCACGACAGCAGCAGTTGCTGGCACCATCGCCTGTCGCCGTGGAGACCGGTGTGCTGCTCCCTGCATATCATGGCGCGCAGCGCACCGGCTCGGCGCCGCTGCCACTCGACGAACGCTGGCTGCAGGGTGCGGAGCTGGTGGTGGTGGAATGGGTGCGGGTGGGGGAGGTGCCGGCGACGTTCCGCGGCGCGGCTCGTGGTGGGTCGTTCTGAAATCGTGGTACATCGATGAATCTTGGGACAGCACAAATGTTCAGGAGCGGCGACACATGATACGATGGCCAATCGCAGTCTGCATGTTCATGCTCGCCGGCTGCCGCGACGATGGCTCAAACACGCGCGCAGTTGATTCGTCTGCGCAAAGTGATGCGGCAAGCCAGGCGACACAACGGACACAGCCAACGCGAAGCTGGATGCTGCCGAATGTGGTTGACGTGATCGACATCGCGGGCAGCGAGGCTGAATCTGACTCTGTGCTCTGGCTGCTGGTAAACGACAGCATGCCTGTCGTTCGTGTGGATTTGCGCACCGGACACGTTGAGCGTCGCGGGCAGCGCGGCCGCGGACCCACCGACGTGTTTTTCCCCTGGAACTTTGCGAGCAATGGTACGGCTGACACGTCCCCGTTGATATTCGATGTGGGCGGCTTGAAGCTGATCTCGCTGCCGCGTGAGGGCGAAGCGTCAACACAGTCAGTGCAACCGACCATCGCGCGGACCAGTATCACGAGTGACTTCCGCGCCACGTTTGCCGGACATCCCAAGAAGTTGTTGATGATGACGGATCGGTGGACGTGGCTCGAACCCGGCGAATCGGCGCATTCAGATCGCCATCTGTGGCCACTGCGCGTGTTGTCAGGGTCTGTCGGTCGCGCCGGGCACGACACGCTGCTCTGGCGTGATGCCCCGTCCGAGTTGCGTGATCGTCCCGAGTTTCAAGGGTTGATTCCAGTACCGATGTTGGCGCGCTGTCATGACGATCTGGCGGTGGTGCACCTCGGTGAACCCGACAGCCTGCTGTGGCTGGATGCAGCCGGCCGCACGGTTGGTGCCACGAGTTCCGGTCTGCCGCGACATGTCATGACGGCGGCGATTCGTCGCGCGTTTCTGCAGCCAAGGCTGGTGCGGGAACGTCGGCAGTCGGGTGGGGCACCGCTCGATGTCGGGGAAATGGCGGCGCTGATCTCGTCCATGGATGAACAGTTTCGTGCGATGGTGCCCGACTCCACGCCGCGTGTATCCGGCATCGCGTGTGACGCACGTGGTGATGTCGTGGTGACGGCGTTTCCGCTGGTCGCTGATGATCAGGAACGTGCGACCACACAGACGCTGGTTGTGATTGCACGCGACGGCCGCTCGCGACAAGTGACGTTGCCGATTGACGAGCAGGTCATGTTCAAGTTGCCCGGAGGCGTGTTGACGATCTCTGATGAGTCACTGGTTGGCGCGCGGCTCAGTTTTTTTGCACTGGCACCACCCGGGTAAGTTCGGTATTTATTCGGTATCCGTACCGAATAGCCATGCCGCCACTGCCCCCGTCCTCCGCTCCGGCCACCGCCCCCTGGCGCATCGCCTGCGTCCGCATTCCGCGCTTTCCACTCGGCGCAATCTGGCGTTCGGCGCCCACACCGCCCGTGCAGCTCACAC
>JBGTOG010000045.1:0-15483 GCA_041742675.1 Gemmatimonadaceae bacterium
CGGTGGTCGGTTGCGCGCCGCTACGCACCACGGACGTTGGCGCGGCGCTCCACAACGGCGTTCGGAGTTGTCGGTTTTCGGTGGTCGGTAGTCGGTTCTGCCCCTCCCCCGACGAGAGCCGCGATCAAAGTTACCGACCACCGACCACCGCCAACCGACAACCCCCCACGGTGTTCGGGATCTCGACGCCCTGCCGGGAGCCCGTAGCGGCCGACACGTGTTTGTTGAACTGCTATTTCTGCCTGGTGTGTACTCACGCTGCCCGGTGTGCGATGGCGCTCGATACAACGCCAAGACGCTTGAGATCAAGCTGCGCGACCAGAACATTGCGGACGTGCTGCGTATGACCGTTGAGCAAGCGCTCGAGTTCTTTCGCGATGACGCCGTGGTTGTTCGCGCCCTGTCAGTGCTGCACGACGTCGGCCTTTGCTACCTGACCCTCGGACAGCCCGCGACGGAGCTCTCCGGTGGCGAGGCGCAGCGCATCAAGCTGGCCCGTGAGCTGCAGCGAGTCTCGCGCGGCACCACGCTGTATGTCCTGGACGAACCAACCACCGGATTGCATCCTGCGGATGTTGAGCGATTGTTGCGACAGCTGCACGCGCTCGTGGAGTCGGGAAACACGGTGGTCGTGGTGGAACATGATATGCGCGTCGCCGCCAGCAGCGACTGGCTGATTGACATGGGTCCCGGTGCCGGAGCGGACGGTGGTGTGGTGACCGGCTCGGGTACGCCGCAGGAGATGGCGCGCTGTGCACACAGCCGAACCGCGCCGTATCTCGCACGCGCGATGGGGTTGTCGAGCTGACGCTTTGAAGAGGCTGCCGGTTCCTGCGGCACGTTACAGCATGGCAATGACAGCACTCTCGCTCGCCCGACGATAGTGGCTCGCATAGGACACTTTGCGCTCCATGGCCTCAATCACCGTGTGCGTGAAGTTGACCTCTTCAAACGCTTCTGCGGAACCCAGCCCACCGGGACTGAACACGTTGATCTCCATGAGCTTGTCGCCCACGATATCGAGACCCACGAGAAACATGCCATCCATAACCAGCTTCGGCCGCACCATCTCCGCGATGTTCAACGCGACGCTGTCGATCTTGGCGCGCTTGATGGCACCGCCGGCGCTGATGTTGCTGCGCATGTCTTCACCCGATCGCACGCGTCGAAACGCCGCGTACTTGCCGTCGTTCATGAGCGGGACTCCGTTCATCAGAAACATGCGGGTGTCCCCTTTCTCAGCGGCGGGCAGGTATTCCTGCGCCACGATGTAGCCATCGCGACTCACCGCATCGATCATCTGATTGAGATTGGATGCGTCTTCAGCATTGACCAGAAACACGCTTTGCCCACCGGAGCCCTGCAGTGGCTTCAGAACAATCTTGCCCCCCTCGCTTTTCGCGAACGCCTTGATGTCCGCGCGATCACGCGTGATGATCGTGCGCGGGCGCACCGCTTCCGGAAAATCCTGAAAATACATTTTGTTGAGCGCACGGAGCAATCCGTCGGGATGGTTCAGCACCACCAGCCCCTGGCGCATCGCCCGACGACAGAACACGGCGCCAGCCTGCGCCGCCCACGGTCGCTCGATGGCATCCGCTGAGGGATCGCTGCGCAGCATCACCACATCGAGCTCCGACAGGCTGATGCGCTCCACCACTGTCTTCGCTCCGCGAAGCGCTGCGAGATACGATTCCCCCGACGCGTACTTCTTGCCGGGCGCGGAATGGGCGCACGCGGAAATCGTCCCGTCCTGATTGTACCCGAAGTCCGCCACGCCAATGTACCACGCTTCATGCCCCATGCTGAGCGCGGTCAGTGCCAACCGCGTCGTGGTGTAGTTGTCGATTTCCGTTTCCAGATCGTTCACAACAAAGCCAATCTTCATGGCGCGCTCTCGGTGAGGAGTTCAATCAGTGAGTGCCCTCGCCGGAGACGCTGCATGGCATCCTCAGCGCCCGGGGCGGTCAGGAAACGGGGCATGAGTCGCGGTGGATGCAGGTACTCGCGCCATCGCAGTTCTTCAATCGCCGGTACGTCCGCGATCGCCACCTTGCCAAGCAGCAGAGGCTCCAGATCGCGACCGGCCCGCAGGTACGTCAGCATGCGCTGCAGCCCGCGAAGATAGATCGCGTCCTTGGTCAATCCACCGCTGCGATACACGCGCAGGCAGATGGTGAAGGCCGTCGACGGTGCGAACCCATACGCGCTGGTGAGCAATCGGTAACAGTCCACAAATGGCGCGCCGTCCACCATCGCGCGCACCGCAATGACGCGCCCCGCAAGCACGCGCACACGACTCGCCGTGAGCGCGTCCACCAGATACTCCGAGATCACGGCAAGCCCTTCCTGCGTCTCTTCGTATCCGGCCAGGCCGGTGGCGAGCTGGCTGAGCGGCTGCGCCAGGCCGTTGGAGAAGCTGACAACATGCGTACCGATCTCGTGCTGCAGGAGCGCGCAAGCACGCGTCTCGGTGGCCCGAAATTGGTGTCCGATCAGCAAGTTGCCCTGAGACACGAGCACACCGGCAACGTCGGAACGAATATGCACCGTGGCAGAAAGCGCCGGATACGTTTCCCGGTAGCGCGATAGTTCCGCTTCCGCCATGGCGGCAAACCCGATCGCCGTTACAATACCTTCCGACTCCGCGGCATCGTCATCCTCGTCGCCCGCGCGTACGCGGGCAACCGCCGCCAGCAGTTCCACGGCCAGCGCGTGCAACGCGTCGCTGACGTCTCCGTATACCGACAGACTGCCATACAGAAATCGGGGCGTGTTGCGATCGCCGAGCATCGTGAGCTTGCGCGACAACTCACTCCGGCACGCCGACAACAGATTCGCGATCGTGGGATCCTCGAGCCGTTCCAGCGGCAAGTTGTACAACCGGCGTTTGAGCGCCGCAACGTCCACGATCAGCGGACGGTAGTCGAACTCTGGATCACGTTCTGCGCCATCACGCATGAACTGAAGACGCGCACGCTCCGCGTTCACCGGCGTGACCTGCAGCAGGAAATCGAATGACTGCGAAATGTTTGTCAGTGCTCTGTCTGCTTCGTGTACGGCGCGCACCGCGGTCCGTCGACCGAACGTGTGGTAGTGCGTAGGCTCGTGCGCCGTGTGCAACTGCGCGAAGTGATAGGCGGTCTGCCGAATGGCCAACGAAAGACCACGTCGCAATGTCTCGAACAGCACAGGGTATGGTGTGCCGGTGCGCGCCTGCCGATAGACAGGCTGTACTTCGATACCGACCGCGCTGCACCCCCGTGCCGGACCGGGCGAGCATGTCAGCAGCCCCTCAAGGTGCGGAGGTGCGGGTGAACCGACGGTGTCTACCGCCACATCCAGCGGCGGGGGACGCAGTGGAATGTTGCTCAGCGCCTTCTTCAGTGCGCGCACGGTCGGATCATCCACCGGCAGCAGAGGCGAGACAATCCGAAACGTTGCGTCTGGTACCACGCGCGTGGACTCTCCGCTGTCGCGGCGTTCTTCGGCCGTCCACACTTCGAGCAGCAGAAAGGCGCCGAACTTCTGCACCATGACGGCTGCGATTGCCGCCACCAGTTCGCGAAGTTGTGAATGCAACTCTGCAGATCCAGGCGCAATGAGATACGCCGCCTCTCCGATGACCAGTTGCGACGTGGATCCGACCGTATCCAGCGTCGGCTCACGATAGACGCAGAGAAACGGCAGGGCACGATCGATGTGCAACCGACCTCCACCCGGCAACGAACGCCGCACCGCGTTTCCCTGTTGTAAACGCTCGCACACCTGCGCGATGAAGCCCGGCGAGATCCTCCGCTTCGCCGAGTACGTCTTGTCTCGTACCGATGCGTCGGGCACTCACTCACTCATGCCATTCAGCGCCTGTGCCAGAGCGGGCACCAGGCGAGCCAACACATCATGGACGGCCCTGACATGGGGCTCGTCCGGCACGCCAGTCCATTCATCCATGAACGATTTTCTGAACTCGATCGAAATCGCGCAGCCATGCTCCGGATACGTGTCGTGAATCCAATGTGCGAAATGGCCGCCCTTGAACTTCACGTTTTCGCGCACATCAAGTGTCCGTCCCATGAAGGCATCGGTGCGCAGGTGCTCGATTGCGCGGTCGACAACCGGAGCCCAGCGGTTCCGATCCATGTTGCTGGTGCCAATGTTGACTTCAGGGTTCGTTGCTGCGTCGGACGGCGCAGCAGTAGGGCCATCACGTTGATGATTGTAGCTGTGCAAGTCGAGCACCACGAAGCGCCCCCACCGTGTTCGCATGTCGTCGAACGTCTCCCGCGCCGCCGCGTAGAGTGCGTCATACTCCGCCAGGGAGGCGGCCACGACTGCCGACGACGGCGACTCACGCCACACGTTGAGCCCCCAGGCGTCTTCAGGCCGCTGATAGACTGCCTGCGCACGCGGCCGATTGAGATCCACCTCAAATCGCGAGCGCAACCCGATCAACTGCGTCCTCACCACCGTGGTCCATCCGGCAGTAAACGGATCCTCCTCTCGCCGTCGCTCCTCGTCGCCGAGCGCCATGATGGCGCGGACCTCCGTGCGCAACTCGTGGCCGTCGTGCAGCGCGGCGGCGGCCACCGGCGCGTCGTGGCCGGTTCGAACCACGAAGCTTGGAGTCACAGACAGGCCTGCTGGTGAAAGCGCACATCCATCCGGGAGCATGGACGATGGCGCCGCAAGGCGGGCGATGCTATTCCACGTGAGGGCAGCGCGGGCCTGTCTCTTTTGGACAACCGGGCGAAACCGCGCAGCGCGTCCGCCGATTAATCTCGTAGCATGATGGCCGGAGCGCACGAACTCAAACACCGGGACACACGACCGTGAACAGCAGCACCTACACCGCCCCCCGAGTCGCCGCGTTGCTGCTCGCCGAACGGCGGCGCATTGCCATGGCGTTTCGCGCCGCGCAAGCGCTGGCTCCGGAGCGCGCGGCCACACTCGACGCCCTGGCGGTTCGTCACGATGCGCCGTTCGAGGACATGATCCAGCTTGGCGTAATTCAGCGCACCACGCAGCAGCAATTCTGGTTTGACGAAGCGCGCTACGTGCGCATGATCGAGCAACCGCGATTCCGCACCATCGGGATGGCCGTTGTGTTGGCCATCCTGGCAGTGTTCATCTGGGCGCTGATCGGCGTGTTGTCAGCGCAATAGCGCCGCTTCAGCGATCGGGAAATCGCAACTGGCTCGAGCCGCCCGCGCGCAGATTTCCGCCGGCGCAGTTGTCGGCGCTCTCCTGTACCTCATACGGACCACTGATCGTATCCGTTCTCGACGCGATCGTGCTACCGAAGAAGCGCAGGTCAATGCCGCCCTGGACCAGGTACTTCACATAGGCACTCTTGCACACCGGTCCCCATCGCAACTGCGTGCCAACAAAGAATTCCGGACGGATGAATGGCACGATCGTTTCCCCAAAGATTCCAACCTCAATCTTTGGTGCAGCAAAGCCGAACTGTGCGTCGACAAAGTTCCCGATGAACGCGGACGCGTCGCCAGTCGACGCCCCCAATACGGGAGTACCAAGTCCGACCGATGCCGTGGTGTGCATCGTCGTACCGTTGTAGCGAAACCCGGCGTCCCCACCGTAGGTGAAGCTGGTGCGTGCCGTTGCCGACGCACTGCCGTTGACGATCAACTTGGTCACCAACTGCACCTTGATCGCCACGATCACGGGAAGCGGACCAACTTGCACGGGGAATCGGATCATCGCCTCAGGCCAGTCAAACGCAAGTTCATCCAGCCCCGCGCCGGCGGCGGCGACATCCAGATTCACCGTGCCGCCCAGACCGGTAGCGTCATAATCGAACCGCTCCGTTTTCCCGTCCTCGATATCGATGCGTGCGCTGCTGCGCATTTGGCCAATCACTGTTTTGGCCGTGAATCGTGCGTCCGCGGCGCCGCCCGTCTTCTTCAGCACTTCAACTTCGATCGTCGCGCTTGAGCCAGCGGTACTGAGTTTGGCGGTCACTTCGTTCGAGCCAACATTGTATTTCCACTCGACATTGCCGCTGGCCTGCACCACCGAGGGGGCCAGCCACTCATCGCCAGCCTTCAATCGTGCGCCCGCCAGTACAGCCGACGAGAACTGCAATGGAGCGTCCCATGAAATCGCCGCATCACCAATGGCTTCGTTGAGCGTGACGTATGACGTGGTCACGGTGGAGACGCCACCCGCTGTATTCACCGTTGCGATCCGACGGAGCGCCACCCCTGGAATGAGCAGAATGCGGCCAGGCTGCAGCGTCGTTTGCGAAGACGCGAGCACATCGGCGGAAAACCGGTAGACCTTGGCTCCAGTGTCGACCGACACCAGTGCCTGCTCCACCACGGCATCGGGAATGCGAATCGTGTTTGGCGCATACGTGATGGTGTAGCCGCTTCCGGTTTCTGGTGGCGTGACGGCTGGCGGGTCGGTGAGATCGGTGCCGCTCCCTGCGCCACATCCGACGGTCGCCAACATCATCGCTGCACAGATTACTCGCCTGGACATCCCACGCATCGCGTCTCCAAAGTCAGGACAGGGTCAGCCGATCAGCTATCGGCGCTGCCTCCTCAAGCGTCAGCGGCACCCGACGCCCGCCACCTGCAGCGGATTTTCGATCACTGATCTGCGACGAGGCGCCCGCGGGGTCACCGCTTCGCTTCTCCGCTGGTAGGTTTGCTGCTGAAGCGCGTTGGAATCCTCTCGCCCACCCTCTCGCTGCCATGGTTGACGCACCCGAGCCAGCAACAATCGATATCGTGAGCAACGGGACGCGGTCCGGGACGGCCGAACCTCGGTTATCCATCGTCGTACCGTGTTGCAACGAGGAGCCGAACATCGGCACCCTGCATGCGCGCGTCGGGGCCGCCACCTCGTCACTCGGTTATCGCACAGAGCTCGTCCTTGTCGACGACGGCTCGAGCGATCAGACATGGGCAAGAATACAAGCCGTGGCGGCGCTGGATCCGACCGTGCTGGCCGTGAAGCTCTCACGCAACCATGGACATCAGTTGGCGCTCACGGCGGGGCTGAGCGTGTGCACAGGCGATCGGGTGCTGATTCTGGACGCTGACCTCCAGGATCCACCCGAGCTGCTGCCGCAGATGATGGCCCGCATGGACGAGGGATTCGATGTCGTGTATGGCCAGCGGATTGCGCGACACGGTGAATCGGCGCTGAAGCGGTCTACCGCACATGTGTTCTACCGAATGCTGCAGCGTCTCGTCGATACCCCCATCCCCGTGGACACGGGTGACTTCCGGCTCATGAGTCGACGTGCCGTGAATGCACTCCACGCCATGCCGGAACGTCATCGCTTTGTGCGCGGCATGGTGAGTTGGATCGGCTTCCCGCAGACGGCGCTGCCGTATGAACGTGGGCCGCGCGCCGCCGGCGACACCAAGTACCCGCTCAGGAAATCGCTGCACTTCGGAATCGACGCCGTCACGAGCTTTTCCATTGTGCCCCTGCGGGTGGCATCGTATCTCGGACTGCTCGCAGCAGCGCTCGCACTGGTCGTCACCGCCTACGCCTTGTGGAGCTGGGGCGCGGGACGCACGGTGCAGGGCTGGACATCGCTCATCATCATCACGCTGTTGCTCGGTGGTGCGCAACTGTGCGTGCTCGGCGTGATTGGTGAGTACCTTGGCCGCCTGTACATGGAGTCGAAGCGCCGCCCGCTGTTCCTCATTGAGGAGATCGTGCGCGGCGCGAAAGATCGCGCCATTCCTGAGCATGCGTAGCAAAGAGACCTCGGAACGCGATCGGACAACGCACCGCGCGAACGTGTGGTGGGATGCGCCAGTTACGATCGCACTGGGCACCGTACTCGCAGCATCTCTGATCGCAGCCGCGAGCGGCGATGCGTGGCGCTTTCCGTACCAGTTCGGGGACGACCTGCTTTTTGACCTGGCCTCGTGGCGATATGGCGACGAAAAGCTGTCGGAGGAGGCGCGCTGGATCGTGTGGCTGTGGCACGAGATGGGTGTTCGTGCCACACCGACAACAAGTTTTCGCGTTGGCGTGATCCTCTGGTCCACGTCGATGACCTTGCTTGCCTATCGGCTCACCTCCGGAGGACGCGTGGCCACGATGGTGTGCGCCGCCGCTCTCGCCTCCAGCCCGGCCGTGCTGCGACTGCTGCAATGGCCGCACACTGCCGTACCGTTGCTGGCCACACTATTGTTGGGCGCCGTACTGTTGTTCGCCAGTACCACAACGCCGCGCCGACTTGCATTGGCCGTTGCCGCCGGTGCATGTGCGGCCATGCTGGCGTATCAACTCTTCGCGCTACTGCTGATCGCGGCAGCGCTGTGGATGCGCATTGCGCGCGCGCTGCGTTCACCGCGCTGGGATGCACCGCAGTTGCTCCGTGATGTCCTGCTGGTGGGGACGTGCGGCGTCATCGGCGCAGTGGCCGGGCTGCTGAGTGCGTACGCTTTCAACCAGGCGGCGTTCGGCCACTTCGGTGTGGAGATCGCGGCGTGGCGCATGCAGGGCACTCCTGCATTGTCTCGGCCCGCACTGGCCATGCACAACCTGGCCGCAATATTGAAGTCCGTGTCAGCGCTGTGCGCGCATCTGATCGGGCCAATCGCCGTTGCCGCGGTGGGCGTGTGGAGCGTTCTGGCAAAGCGTCGATCGGATGGTGTGCGCATTGTCACGCTGGTGCTTGCAGTGGCTGCCGGTGTCGTCGTCGCTCCGGCCACCGTGGCTCTGCTCTCGGGTGCGCCAGCGCCGTCGGATCGTGGCGGCCTGACGATCTGGTTCGCAGTGATTGCGGTGCTGGTGCTGCTCGCAGATCTGGTCAGCGTACAGAAACGCATTGCGGTCTTTGCGGCCATGGCGCTGCTTGGCATGGCCGGACTTGTACACACCGGACGCTTTCTTGATGCACAGAGTCAGATTCGACAGGAACACGACCATCATCTTGCGCGCATTGAAGCGGCGGTGCGCGCAGAAGCAGCGGGGAAAGGACGTATCCGTGCGCTCATCGCGATCGGCGACGCGCACCCGTTTGCAACGCTTGGCAACGACAAGGGCTGGTGGGTGCGCGCATTACTGGGATCGCGTCTCGAACCGCATTTCGTACAAACCGTCGTCTATTGCCCCTCACTGCCGTGCTCCGCAACTGGCGAACTGCTGACGCCGGATGTCCTGACACGCATGCCGGTCTATCCGGACCCGGGGTATATTGAATGGCGCGCTGATGTGATGCTGCTCAGGTTCCCTGCGCGCTGATCCCGGTGCGCCGCAGCAGACACTAGGCGGCTGAAATGCGTCGGAAGCGCAGATGCCGCTTTTTCTCACAAACGGACAATAGATAATGCTCACTCCCCGACTGATCGGAACAATCGCCTGTGTTGCCTTCACCGCAGCGTGCGGGAATACCGCGGACGGTGTCAAGCAGGATACAGCCATCGCGGCCGAGAAGACAGCGGAAGCTGCAGACGCCGCGGGCACACAGGTCCAGGGCGCGCTGCAGACGGGTGAGGTGAAGTCTGCCCTTCTCGCGGACACGCGTATTGAGGCAGGCGACATTAACGTCGATACCAACGAAGAGATCAAGACGGTCACGCTGAACGGCAGCGTCAAGACGCAGGCCGAGAAGATGCTGGCGGACGATGTCGCCGTGTCCAAAGCCAGCGGCTACCGGGTAATCAACAATCTGACGATCAAGCCCTGACCCTGAGAACGCACCACGGGTCCTCCGCGTCGGACTCACGCACTAACGGCCTCCGCGTCGGATCACCGTGACGCCGGCGCTTCCTCAGGCGCGGAACTCGCCGGCACACCACACGCGGGACAGAACTGGAAAAACGCGTTCTTGCGCGTATCACACGCGGCGCACTGGTTGAACAACATCATGCCGCAGTGCACGCAGTAGTTGGAGTTGCCCGTTTTTCCACCGGCAATCGCGCGCTCACAGCCCGGACACACCGACGCGTCCATGCGCTTGAGCGCTTCCGCGTACCCGAGGCTGTGACGTCGCTCCGCCTCACTGCGCTGCGTTTCCTCCTGTCGTTGCGCCAGGTAGCGACGCATCCAGCGAATCGCGTAGTGCCCCACCACGGCTGACGCAATGATGCCCACACCGTACCGCACATAGCCGCCGTAGCTCGGCAGGTACGGCACCAGCTCCACGAAAAACGCGAACACGGCAAAGAGTACGAACCCGCGATAGAGTGGCCAGTAGTCGCTCTTGCGTTTGCGGGCAATCATCCACGCCGCAATGAGCAGCAGCGGCAGCGTGAGTGCGAGGCGAATCCCGAAGATCCTGAGCTCATGCCAGAACAGCGATCGCTCATACGCGCCGCGCGCGGCCTCGCGCAGGTCGTCGCCTTCCACCAAGAGCTGACTCTGCGTTTGACGCAGCATCAGCAATCGCGCATCGATCTCCTCCAGCGACTCTTCCGCTTGGCGCGCGCCGGCTCCAAGCGCATCGAGCTGTCGCGTGCGCGAAATCACCTCGGGATCCTGCGACGGATCGGTGGTAGCCGTGCGCGTGGCAATCCAGTTGGTGAAGCTCTCCCGGGCCGACGTATACGCGTTGTCAGCAGCCGAAAGCGCCAACTGGGCCTGTTCGCGCTCTGCCGACTGTGCGCGTTCCGCGCGACGAAGCGAATCAGTACGCGCACTGATTACCCGCAGCGCCGACGCATCGATAAAATCATCGAGCATGACGCGCTGATCCACGCCAGGCAGTTCTCCGACGATCTTTCCGCCGAGTCCGATCAGGAAACTCGCGAAGATGAGCGACACCGCCCACATCGCCAATGCAAACAATCGCTCAGGAACGCGCAGGGCCTTGATCATCGCGCCCCACCGGCACACGGTGCAGCCGCCGACCCGCTGTTTCCCGCGCCACGTATCCACACATTGTCTGCGGGGTTACGATCCGGGAAGCGACACGCCGGGTCAAACGTCACGCGTTCTACGGCTCGCCCGCCAACCACGAGGTTGGCAGTGAACGTACGACTGCCGCTGAACCAGACGTCCACCGGATACGTCACCAGCGCGGTCACGCTGTCGGTCATGACCATGTTGCGCATGGGACGAATGGGCGGACCACTCGCTGCGAACTTGACTTCGAGTACGACGGGAGATGGCATCTGGCCGTCCTGACGGATTACGACACTCGTGCGAATGCCCGCCGTTGTCACGCGGGCGATGCTCGCGTCGACACGTTCGGTGTTGAACAGCCACGCATTCCAGAACCATCCCAAGTCGCGACCGAGTGCCCGATTCATGAAGAACATCCAGTCCCAGGGCGACGGATGTTTGAACATCCACGCCTGCGCCCACTCACGATGCGCGCGTTGCGCCGCCGAGTCGCCGACCACCCCACCGAGCATGGACAGCATCAGCGGCGCCTTGCGATACGTCGTGAATCCGTAGAACTGCGGGCCGGCGTAGTTGCCGTTCCACATCATTGGCGGCTCCGCCTCCTCGCCGGCCGTCGCGCCGTATGACTGACCGAGTCCGTTGAGCACCGGATCGCGGCCCGCCATGTGCGCCGCCGAGAGAATGTTCATGTATTGATTGAATCCTTCGTCCATCCAGCCATACCACGTTTCGTTGGTGCCCACGACCATCGGCCACCACTGATGCGCCACCTCGTGATCCGCGGCGCCCTGATTGGAGTTGATCACCATGGGATACTCCATGCCGGCGCTCGGTCCGTCCTGCAGGGTGAGTTGCGGAAACTGATACGGAAACCAGAGCGCCGAGTAGTACTCGAGCGCATGACGCGAAATGCTGCCGGCGTTGGCAAACAGATTGGCGCGCCCCGGCAGGTACAGCATGTGAATGGGCACGGCGCCCTTGCCCGGAATGGTCGCGCGCGTTGACTCCCACACGAACTTGCGTGCGGTGGCCCACGAAAAATCATTGACCGTATCCGCAACGAAGTGCCACACAAGACGTCCATCGGGATTGCCCACGGCCGTGGCACGTCCGGGGCCCACTTCATCTGGTCCCACAATCATGGTGTTGGCGTCGGTGCTCATCACACGTGCGAGTCGTTCACGCGCCGTTGGCGTGAGCACTTGCTCGGGGTTCTGCAACAATCCAGTGCCACTGACAATCCAGCCGGCGGGTACATCCACCCGCACATCAAACCGGCCGAACACATTGAAGAACTCGGCCGGCCCGAGATACAGCTCGGAATCCCAACCGCGCAGATCATCGTACATCGCCACGCGCGGATACCACTGCGTGGGCTGATACAGCGAGTCGGCCCAGCGCTGCGTCATGCGGTGCCCGACGCCCGGGCCGCCCGGCAGCTTGTGATTCCACTCAATGTCGAGGGTGACCCGCGCGCGCGGCGGCACCGGCTTCGCGAGGCGAACTCGCGCCACGGTGCTCTGTGCTCCCGAAAGAAACGGTTGCGTCGGTGTGGCGGCCAATGCTGCCGGCCCGCCCGGCGTCGGCGAAAGCCGCGCCTCCTGACCGTCGACGGCGAGCCGCGTGATCACCATGCCGTCGGTGTTCTCCGACGGCACCCACGACGCCGCGCGCGGCACGGTGCCAATGAAGTGATTGGGATCGAGGCGCAGACCGATCACCTGCAGCGTATCCGGACTCGCATTGTGAATCACCACCGACTCGCGTCCCGACAGCCGATGCGTCGCGGTATCGAGTCGCACGTGAATCGTGTAGTCGGCCCGCAGCTGCCAGTAGTTGCGACCGGGTGCGCCGGTGGAATCGCGCGTGCCGGCTTCGAAGGCGCGACGAATGGCGTTGGTCATCGGGATGTCACGTCGCACCGCGCGTTCGGGCAGCGAGGCGGACTGCGATTGATCCTGGGCCTGCAACCGTGACGGCGCGTGGAACGTCGCCAGCGCGAAAATGCCAGCCGACAGTAGCGACTGCGCGACCCGCGCCCGGAAAGTACAGGAAAGCATGGCTCGGTTGGGTAGGCAAAGACATGAGAAGACGCGTTACACTTGCAATGTATCAAGATTGCTTGCGCTCATCTCCTCCCGCCCTGATCGCATGTCCACCGACCCCCCGTTCGTGCCGCTGACGTGGTCACGCCGTCCACTTCAGGATTCGCTGACTGACGCTGCAGCCTTCTACCAGTCCATGGCCGCGCGGCGCAGCACGCGTCACTTCTCTCGCGACGCGGTACCGCGCGAACTCATTGAGCTGGCCATTCGCACCGCGGGCACGGCGCCCTCCGGCGCGCATCAGCAGCCGTGGACGTTTGTCGCCGTCTCCGATGGGGAGGTGAAGCGACAGCTGCGTGACGCGGCAGAAGCGGAGGAACGCGCGTTTTATACTGGCAAGGCCACGAAAGAGTGGCTGGACGCGCTCGCCCCGCTTGGCACCGACGAACACAAGACGCACCTCACCGATGCGCCATGGGTCGTGGTGCTGTTCCGACAGGCGTACGGCATCAACCCCGACGGCAGCAAACGCACCTTCTACTACACGCAGGAGTCGTGCGGCATCGCCGCTGGATTCTTTATTGCGGCCGTACACCAGATGGGACTCGTCACGCTCACGCACACACCGAGTCCGATGGGATTTCTTTCGGAGCGGCTCGATCGGCCACCAAACGAGAAAGCCATGCTTGTCATGCCGGTTGGTTATCCGGCGAACGATGCGCGCGTGCCAAATCTCACGCGCAAAACGCTTGATCAGATCTCAGCGTGGCGTTAACCGCCCGCCCACATTTTCGAAGTAGAGCAGCCCACCAGAGGCTGTCCCGACAATGAGATCGAGATCACCATCGCCGTCCACATCACCAACAGTCATGGACGAGAATGGCCCGGTATCCAGCAGCAGATCTGCTTGTCGCACAAACCGCACGCCGCCCGCAGTACTGACGTTGCGCCAGTACTGCACGCCGCCATCTTCACTGCCGACAAGCAAATCAGGCTTGCCATCGCCGCGGAAGTCGGCAAACACCGGCGTGCTGCGACGGCCAACATCGATGTCCTGAAAGACATCGCTGACCAGCTCAAAGCGCGGCGAGGAAACACTGCCAACGTTCATGTACAGATTGAGCTGTCCCGACGCCTCTCCCACCATCAGATCGAGATCGCCGTCGTTATCCAGGTCGGCAAAGGCAGGCGTGGTATTGCTGCCTCGCGTGAGCGTGATCAGCGCGCTGTCGGCGAGCGTGTAACGCGGCGCCGCGCGTGTTCCCGTATTGCGCCACCACTGCACTTGATCACGCCAGGTGCCGAGCACCAGATCCGGCAGGCCGTCTCCATCGAGATCCACGACCGCGGGCGCATAGTGAAACTCGCCGCGAATGGGTAGCTCGCCACGCGCACGATACGACGGTGCGGTTCGCGTGCCAATGTTCTCGAACCAGGTGAGCGTGCCGGTCTGGTCAGAGTCCACCGCAATCTTGCTGCCGATCAGCAAATCGAAGTCACCATCACCATCCAGGTCAGCGAGCACAGGCATCGCTTCCGAACCCACGTCCACCGTGCGAATCAATCGCCGCGTTGCTACCTCAAACGCGCCGGCACGTCGCTGCGTGATGAGCAGCAGATTCTCAATCGCCGTGGTGCGCGGAGCATACGATCCGCCAATCACGCCGATCAACAGATCCGGCAGCCCGTTGCCCGTGACATCACCAACCGTTGGCGCGTTGTAGCCGCTCGTCAGCACTGGCGCACCGAGCGGAAACTGCACCGGCGTGCTGCGCATGTTTGGAATCGTGCAACCTTGCGACTTGTTCTCGATGAGCAGCACACCCGCTTCGAAGTAGTCGCCCCAGAACAGGTCGACATCACCGTCACCGTCGATATCGCCGAAGGCGAGCGTATTCGCACCGTGTCGCATGCTGCCTCGCTCGAGACCCGGCGTGCCGCCTGGCACCGGACCGATAATCTCGATGTCTTCAAAGCGCTCTGTGTGCATGGCAAAGCGCGGAATACCATTGCGCTCCGTGCCCGGCATCGCTTCATACCGATCCACCGTGCCGGCCACTCGGCCGAGAAACATATCAAGTCGTCCGTTGCAGTCGATGTCCACCACGTTGAGGATGTTCTGTCGATCAGCAGCAATCGGCTGGCCGTTGCTATCGAGCAACGAGTCCACGGCAACTTCAAACTTCGCGTCGCTCCGTGTGCCTACGTTGCGCCACGCCCGGATATAGCTGATCGGTGATTCGCTCAGCAGATCCGGCAGGCCATCGCCCGTGAGGTCGGCGAACCGATACCACTCACCAACGGGCAAGTCGAGATACCGATCGGTGCGCCAGACGAACTCGCCGTCCACGTTCTCGAAGAACATCACCGCGTTTGAGCGTTCCTGCACAAAGAGATCGAGGTCGCCATCGCCATCGATGTCGACGAGTTGCGGACGTGGCACATCGAATCCGCCGAGGAAGGGCTGCGGTATGGCGCTGCCGGCCGAATCGGCGACGGGAAACGGTGCCACTCGGCGGGTGAAGCGCAGCTCGCGCGAACTGGCGAACGCGCCGGTGTCACCTGCGGCAGGTGCACCGTCCAGCACCGGAGCCGGACC
>JBGTOG010000056.1:0-4337 GCA_041742675.1 Gemmatimonadaceae bacterium
TGTTGCCGCATTCTGTCTGGCAGCATCCCTGGTCGCCTGCGCCGACGCGGCGCTGCCCACGCAGAGCGACTTCGACGTCGCGGTATCGCAAGCCAAAATCAACGGCAACAATGGATTTGAACTGTTTCAGCTCTCCTTCCCAGATGACGCGGTGTGTGGTGGAAATCCAGTCGTCCTGACCGAGCTCACTGGATACCTGAAGGTGTCCAGCGTTACGCCTCGACAGGGGGGCGGCGTGATTGTTCGCGAGATCATCAGCAACGGCCGCATCACACTTTCGGCGAACGGAAAGTCGCTCAGCAGCGCCATGACTGGACAGGCCTTCTATGACATCGATGAGAACGACAACCTCATTTCGACCACCTTCGTCGGCAGTAACGGCGCCTTCACCGTGCCTGGAATGGGTCGCATCGTCATGGAGGTTGGCAAGCTGGTGATGGGGCCGAGCGGCGTGCTGCTGGAGCGCGGTCAGCACGATGTGTTTGGCAGCAACCCGAACGTCGCGAAACTTTGCACGTATCTCGGAAGCTGAACAATCTGTCGATGGTCCGGTGTCGCATGGCACCGGACCTGGCAGGCCTGATTCACCGTTGGCCCGAAAACTTCTCTGTACGGTGTGGCGCGTGGCGTCAGTCGCGATCGAACCGCATATTTCCGCGCCCGTCATCGCTGTGGTTCGATCGCCTGCTGTGGGGACGTCGTGACGGCTTCTCTCAACGCTGGAATTTCACGATGCACGACGACGCCTCTCGCGTATCTCGCCGGCAGTTGCTGGGATCCGTCGCAAGCGCGGGTGCTGCGATCGCACTAACGCCGCGCGGAGCGGTCGCGGAGTCGGCGTTGAGTACGCTGTCCGGCGAATCACACGTAGCGAATGACGCGTCGAGCGACCTGGCACGCAGCGCGACAAACAACGCTAACCACAGCGCAACAAGCGACGCACCACTCGCCGCCGACCCGCTCGCCAGCGTCGCAGATTTCGAGAAGGCCGCTCGTTATACGATGTCAACCATGGCGTACGAATACGTCAACGGTGGCGCCGGCGACGAGCAGACACTGGCGTGGAACGAGAGCGCCTACAGCGAGATCAAGCTGCGGTCACGCGTACTGGTTGACGTCTCAAAACTCGACACCTCGGTGCAGCTCTTCGGCCGCACACTGCCACATCCGATTCTGCTTGCGCCCACGGCCTATCACAAGATTGTGCATGCCGATGGCGAGATCGCCACGGCGCGCGGTGCGGAGGCAGCCGAGACCACAATGATCGTGAGTTCCTTCGCGACGGTTGGAATTGCAGACATCGCGCGTGCAGTGCCCGGTGCACCACTCTGGTTTCAGCTGTACGTGCAACCCGATCGTGGCTTCACGCACGCGCTGGTGCAGCGTGCCGAAGCAGCGGGATGTCACGCGCTGTGTCTGACCGTGGATACGCCGGTGCTCGGCGCGCGCAATCGTGAGACGCGCAGCGGGTTCGCGCTGCCCGACGGCATGACACGAGCAAACCTCGAGAGTCTGTCGGCCGCGACGGCGAGCAGCTCGCACCGTCCGCCTGAAGGTGCGATCTACAGTGAAGTGCTCGAGCCGCGCCTCACATGGAAAGATGTGGAGTGGTTGCGCAGCATCGCCAAAGTACCGGTGTTGCTTAAAGGTGTGCTGGACGCGGACGACGCGAAGCGCGCAGTTGACGCTGGTGTGGACGGGCTCATTGTGTCAAACCATGGCGCACGAAATCTGGACACGGTGCCCGCTACGGTGACAGCGCTACCGCGCGTGGCCGACGCCGTCGCCGGTCGCATGCCGATTCTGCTCGACGGCGGGATTCGTCGCGGGACGGATGTCTTGAAGGCGCTGGCGCTCGGCGCGACGGCCGTGGCGATTGGCCGACCGTATCTCTATGGCCTCGCTGTGGACGGCTCGGCAGGCGTGAGTCGCATCGTGCAGATACTCAGGACCGAGTTCGAGATGGCGATGGCGCTCACGGGGCGCACGTCGCTGGCAGCGCTGGATCGAACGGTGCTGTGGGAGTGAGGCGGGGACGCGAGTGAGTGGGCGGCGAGCAGATCGCTCGCGGCTCACAGCGAAAACACGGCACACGCGCCGCGCCGCTACCGGTTTGCATTCGCCAGTTTCTCGCGCAGCTCCGTAAACCAGTTCTCCGCAACCACGATGCGCGACTGCTCGCCCTCCGGCGTCGGCAGACTGCGCGCCATCAGGAATCGACCATCAGCCGCAACATCCCACGGGGTGTAAAAGGCGTACTCCACGTTGAGCAGGTCATCCGGGATGCGGAACAGCGGCACCGGACGCGCGAACTGGATGGGTGCATCCGAGTTTGCGGCGCTGACTACCGCGGCAGACATCATCTCCCGGTTCTCATTTACGAAGAACAGCTCGCGGCCGTCGCGCGACCACAGGGGTGAGCTGCCACCGGTACTCGAGAGTTGGCGCTTTACATCGTCGGTGCGAGGGAACGAGCGAACGAACACCTCATTCCGTCCGGTTTCGTCGGCATGATAGGCCACCCAGCGCCCGTCGGGTGACAAGGTCACCGCTTGCTCATCGAAGCGCGTCGCGATGAGTGGAGCCAGCGAGGTGTCCACACCGATGCGCAACCCGCGAATGTCGCGTCCGCCGCGCACCGAGCCGCTGGCGCCGTCCCGCACCAGGAGCCATGTGCCGTCGGGCGAGAGCAGGGCCTCGTCCACCAGACCGGCCAGAAGCACGGAGTCCTGCCCGGTCCCCTGCGCGCTGCGCAACACCACGCCAGGGCCACCGCCCTGTCGAACGTAGATGACCGATCGCCCGTCGGCCGTCCATCGCGGACGCACACTGGGCCCACCCTCGACAGAGAGTCGAGACAACGCCCATCCGGCAGGGTGCGTACCCAGACGTGATCGCCCGCTTCCGTGCTCAAGCCGATCGCCAGCCGTGTGGCGTCGGGAGACAACGCCCAACCGACGTTTCCACTGCCGGCCGTGAGCGCAAGCTGCCACGAAGAATCCAACGGCGCGGTCCGTCCGTTGCGATCGAGCCAGATCATTTCGTAGGATCGCATCAACGCACCGCTGCCGATCCTGGTGATGAGCGTGCCACCGGTGGACAGGCGAATCGGCGACAACGCGTCCGACAGGCCAGTAGCCATTTCGATTGGTTCGCCCCGCATTTGCATTGCCTTGGTGTCAAACGCAACGGCCATCAGGCGTCGCGTTTGCACGTAGACGAGGTGGCCGGAAGTGGACCACGCAGAGAAGACCACGCCCTTCAGGACCTGTCGCGAGTCACCACTTTGGACGTTGATCACGTGCAGATCGCAGCTTGTTGGCGAGGCGCAGCGGGCGAAGAACACGAGGTCCGTACCTTGGACGGCGACCGGAAGCACCACCGCTTCCAGCCTTGATTCAACAACCACCGTCTCCGCCCCGCCGTCGCTGTCGATGCGCGTGAGCGCGGGCAGGCCGCGTTCGCTCTTGCCGAAGAGCAGCGAACCGTCCTCGAGCCACGCGACGCCCCCCGGCCCGTACACGTTGGCCGACACAAGCACCTCCGGTACGCCACCGGACACGGGCACTTTTCGCAGCTGTGAGTTCGCGGTGAATGCAATCCAGCGCTCGTCCGGGGAGAGCGCGAATGATGTCGCGTCTTCTGATCCTTCGATGGGCGTTCCCGAGGCCTGCTCCCGCGATTTGCGGTAGAGTTGCACCCACGAGGCGTCTCCGGTGCGCGGTGCGGCGTACACGAGAAAGCTCCCGTCCGATGCGCTGAGCGGTGCCTGCAGGTCGGTGCTGAAGCTGCTGGCGTTGGCGAGCGGCGCGATTGGCAGCTCGTATCGCAATACGGACGGAGTCGGGGTCGGGCGTAACCATCCCCACGCGGCGACCGCGAGCACGAGCGCGCTTGCGCCGACCAGCGCGTACGTGCGCGACCCACCTCCAACTGGCGTTGCGACTGATCGAGCGCGCGTGGTGCGTGCAGTGCTATTCGGATCGGCCAGTGCCGCAGCGAATGCACGTATGCTGTCGAAGCGGTCGGCTGGCAGCTTTTCGAGTGCCTGCGCCACCGCTGCCGCCACGTGGGCGGGCACGGTTTTGCGCCGCGTGGTGAGATCGGCTGGTACTTCGGTGATGATCTTCATGATCACCTGCTGCGCTGAGCCTCCGGCGTGAGGCGGCTGGCCAGCCAGCATTTCATACAACACGCAGGCGAGTGCGTACTGGTCGCTGCGCGCGGTGATGTCTTTCTCCGCCGTGGCCTGCTCGGGGCTCATGTAATGCGGCGTGCCCAAGCTCAGGCCGGTTTCTGTCATGCGACCACCGGCTGCCGCGCTCACCGCCAGCGCG
>JBGTOG010000067.1:0-5378 GCA_041742675.1 Gemmatimonadaceae bacterium
AATGAGTTCTGCAGTTCGTTGCCTGCGGCGGCAGAAAATTGCCGATGCCGTTTCGATTGCACTGGCGCTGTCGCTCGGTTCTGCTTGTGCAGATCCACCTCGCTCGGCAGAGCGCGGGAGCGTCCACCTCGACGGTGCGGCCGCAATACCCGAATCGGTCCGAGTTGAACGCGTCGACCCGACCGTTGCTTCTGCGGCACTGTTCGGGAACCGAGCTTATGCTGCATACACATGGGACACCCTCTGGCAGCTTCACGGCACCTTTGATGACACGCTGCTATTGCAGCCTGTCCAGCTGCATGCACAGGATTCGCTACTCTTCGTAGCGGATCATGCGAACGGAAACATTCAGGCGTTTCTGGCCTCCAGCGGACAACGCGTGTGGACAAGAGGTCGTCGCGGGCAGGGTCCGAATGAGTTTACACGCATGTCGGTGTTTGCGGCTTATGGTAATCGCATCGGTGTCGCCGATGCGGTGAATCAGCGCGTGACATACCTGACGCCGTCAGGAGAGTTTGATGGAGAGTCGCGTGTGACGTTCCCCGCAGGGATCTACGGCGTGTGTGAAATCAATGGCCGGCGCTTCGTATCGGGCAGCCGAAATGGAGTGCCCAGGATCATGGAGTGGGACCTTGAGACGGATACCCTGCTCGAACGACGGCCCGAGTGGTTTTCGTACGTCGACACGCTGGACCGAATCCGTGGCCAGTTCGTGCTGAGGCGAGCGGGAGTGGCGCACTGCGCACTCCGTCACTCCCTCGGTCCGTACGACCTCCTGCTCTTCGATGCCGAGCTGCAGTTGACGGCGCGCGTCGCGCCGCGGGAGCCCGTGGCTCCAGCGGTCGTGGAGACGATGATGTACGGCGAACGGGTCGGCTTCGGTGTCGGAAGAAACCCCGCGTATGGGTGGCAGCACATGGGCACAGTTGGAAACTCCCTGTTCGTGTCGTTTACCGGCAGCTCGACGTACGCTGATCGGTTGATCGAGGAGTTCACGCTGCCGGACCTGTCGTACGTCGGTACGCATCTCGCTCCACACCCTGTTCGAAGTCTCGCGGGAGACCTCGACCGGTTGGCCGTCCTGATGCAGGACACCTCTGGCTACTACCTCATCGCACAGCTGCGAAGGAACAAGCGCCAGGAATAACACGGTGATCGATTCATTGCCTCATCGCCGCAGAGCGGCGATCGCCCAAAGTGCGCGTCTCGTAGCGCGCGTGGGCCTGCTTCTGACGTTTGCGTTCGCTTCATGCAAGCCGATGTGGGCTGGTCCACCGAACGGCGTCGACCGACTACTCAAGTCGTTGAAGGCCGGATCCGAGGTGGGTGCAGCAGTTCTCGTTCAAGCCGCCGAGTGCACATCCAGAGAGGGAGATCTGCGTGTCATCCGTCGACAGCTTGCGCCGTCGCGTGTCGGGCTACTCAATACGGGTCACGATCGACCGGATAGCGATCTGGTCGACCTCGTGCGTGACCGCTTGGGTGTCTCCGAATCTGCAGTCGTTCAGCTGCACCGCACGTCGTCACGCACGCTTCGGGAACTAGGCGTCACCCGTACCCCCGTGCTGGTCGTCTGGAACGACAGGCATTCGGTGCTGCTGGCAACTTCAGTGAGCACGGACCGCCGGCTGCTGCGACATCAGCTGATTGCTGCACGTTTGCTACTGACGTTAGAGTAGTCGTGAGCATGCCAGCGCCGCCCTCCATTACCAGATGCGAGGTGGAGATCTGAAAGAGTGCGACTAAGCGGTAGCGATCACTCCACCGTCACCGACTTCGCCAGGTTGCGCGGCTGGTCCACATTGCAGCCACGCTTCACCGCGATGTAGTACGCCAGCAGTTGCAGCGGCACCGACACCAGCACCGGCATGAGCAGATCGATCGTCTCCGGCACGCGGAACTCGTAGTCGATGATGCCCTCGAGCGCTTCTTCCTCACGCGTGGTGATGGCGATGATCTTGCCCTTGCGCGCCTTCACTTCCTGAATGTTCGAGACAACTTTTTCGAACACCGCGTCGTGCGGCGCGATGAACACCACCGGCATCATTTCATCGATCAGCGCGATCGGACCATGCTTCATTTCCGCCGCCGGATAGCCCTCGGCGTGGATGTAGCTGATTTCCTTGAGCTTGAGCGCGCCTTCGAGTGCGGCCGGAAAATTGTAGCCGCGACCGAGATACAAGAAGTTGCTGGCGCGCTTGAACTCTTCGGCGATGTTTTCGATTTCCTGCGCGCGATCGAGAATGTTTTGAATCTGACGCGGCAGCGCCGCCAGCGCCTGCGCGATCTCTCGCCCCTTCTCCACCGACATGTCGCGCAGGCGCGCCATCTTGAGCGTGAACAGCACCAGCGCCACGACCTGACTGGTGAAGGCCTTGGTGCTCGCCACGCCGATTTCCGGACCGGCGTGCAGGTAGATGCCGCCGTCCGATTCACGCGCAATCGTTGAACCCACCACGTTCACCAATCCCATGGTGCGCGCGCCGCGACGCTTGGCTTCGCGCATGGCGGCCAGCGTATCGGCCGTTTCACCGGACTGCGAAATCACGATGCACAGCGAGTTGGGGCGCACGATCGGATTGCGATAGCGAAACTCCGAGGCGTACTCCACGGCCACAGGAATGCGGCACAGCTCTTCGATCATGAGCTTGCCGATGAGCGCCGAGTGCCAGCTGGTGCCGCAGGCGGTGATGACGATGTTGTCCACGGCCATCAGGTCATCTTTGAGGATGTTGATGCCGCCGAGTTTTGAGAAACCTTCGTCCACCAGCAACCGGCCACGCATGGTGTCGGTGACGGTGGTGGGCTGTTCGAAGATTTCCTTGAGCATGAAGTGTGTGTAGCCGCCGCGTTCGATCTGTGCGAGGTCCCAATCAATCCGGCTCACCGGCTTGTCCTGGTCTTCGGCATCGAGGTCGAGAATGCGATAGCCATCGCGCGTGAGCACTGCGACTTCGTCGTCATCGAGGTAGACCACCTCGCGCGTGTGCGCGAGCACGGCACTGGCATCTGATGCGAGGTAGTACTCGCCGACACCGAGCCCAACGAGCAATGGACTGCCCTTGCGCGCGGCCACAATCTTGTCCGGCTCTTCGCTGCAGATCACGGCCATACCGTACGTGCCGTCCACCTGATGCAGCGCTTCGATCACGGCGGCTTCAAGATTGCCGGCGTAGGCCGCTTCAATCAAATGCGCGAGGACTTCAGTATCCGTGTCCGACTTGAACACATAGCCACGCGCTTCGAGTGAACGCTTGAGCGTGGTGGCGTTTTCGATGATGCCGTTGTGCACCACGGCAATGGTTCCGTTGTGACTGGCGTGCGGATGCGCGTTGATCGTGTTTGGCGGACCGTGCGTGGCCCAGCGCGTGTGGCCGATGCCCAGCGTGCCTTTGGGCGGATCGGCTTCAATAGCGGCTTCCAGGCGCGCGATCTTGCCGGCCGCCTTGCGCGTCTCCACACCCTTCCCGTTCATGACCGCGACACCGGCGGAATCGTAGCCGCGGTATTCGAGGCGCTTGAGTCCGTCGATCAGGATGGGCGTAGCGAGTTGTGGTCCAACGTATCCGACAATGCCGCACATATGGGCTGGGATTCGAGTGAATGCTTTCTAGTACTGGCCGCAGCTCACGCGCCAACAAGCGCAGCGAGCGGCTCGCGCGCGTCGGACACAAGCTGACGCGCCGCTTCTTCTGTTGGTCCTTCCGCAATCACGCGCACAATTGGTTCAGTTCCTGACGGGCGCAGGTGCACCCAGCGATCCGGCCAGTCGAGACGCAGTCCGTCCTGCGTATCGGCCTTGGCATCGGCAAAACGTTTGCGCAGCGCGGCGTACACATTGGTGAGCGGCGCGTCGGGACGATCGAGCTTGTCTTTCACGATCACGTAGCGCGGATGCTCGGTGACAAACGCTGACACGGGCTTGCCTGTGGTCGCGAGCAGATGCAACACCAGTGCGACAGCCACCGGCGCATCGCGTCCGAGATGCAGCTCCGGCAGGATCACACCACCATTGCCTTCGCCACCAATTGTTGCCCCGGCCATTTGCATGGCCAGTGCAACATTCACTTCTCCCACGGGCGCGAAGGAAAACGACGCGCCACCATCGGCTGCCGCGTCCTGCACCACCTTGCTGGTGCTGAGATTGGTGACCACACTGCCCGGTCGCGCAGGCAACACAGCGCGCACGGCCATGGCGAGCGTGTAGTCCTCGCCAATGGGACGGCCGGTTTCGTCCGTGAGTGCGAGGCGATCGACATCGGGATCGGTGGCGAAGCCAATCTCTGCGCCACATTCCCGCACCAGCGCGCTCAACTCACCAAGGTTCTCGGCGATCGGCTCAGGGGGACGCGGAAAGCGTCCGTCCGCCGTCATGCCAATGGATGACACGGTGCAGCCCAGTGCATCGAACAGCTGCGGCATGATCGCGCTGCCGGCGCCGTGACAACAATCGAGCGCGACACGAAACTTCCGGGCCCGAATCGCGGCAACATCGAGAAAAGGCAACGCCAGCACGGCGTCCAGATGTCGCGCGATGGCTTCGCTATCGGTTGTGGTGTGACCCAGTGCGTCCCAAGACGCGCGGGGGATCCCCGCGTCGAGCAGCGCCCGCATTTCTGCGCCTTCAGCGGCGGAAAGAAACAGACCGCTCGCGCCAATGAACTTGAGCGCGTTCCATTCCACCGGATTGTGACTGGCGGTGATGGCCAGTCCTCCCGCGGCGTGATGGTGCTCGACGGCCAGTTGCACGGTGGGGGTGGGCACTACGCCGATATCGATGGCGTGACAGCCGACCGATTCGAGGGCGCTGTGCACGACCCGGGTGAACATCGGCCCGCTCACTCGGCTGTCGCGCCCTACCACGATGGGGCGACCCGGGTGGTGGCGCATGGCCCACGCGCCAAAGGCGGCCGCGAAGGTCGCCATGATTTCGGGCGTCAACGCCTCACCAACACGGCCCCGGACTCCCGAGACACTCACCATCAACCCGTCAAACGCCATGAAACCTCGATTCGCGCTGACCGCGCGTGGAAAGCGGTAAACCGTGAAATATAAACGAGTTGAGCCACTGATGCGCAGTCGCGTATGGTGTCTGACGCGCCCTTGCTTCAAGGACGCTTCATCGCTCATTGCCGTTACATCGGCGGCATTGGTTGTGTCGGTGATCCGTCTCACACAGCGGGCGCCGTCGCGCTGGTCGGCGAGCAGCACGCTCGCTAGTCTTGGCGAATGAGCAACCCTTTTGAGTTGCTGCCCTACGCACTGGCGGCTGCGGGTGGGCGGATCGGCGGACATCCGGTGAACGCACTGGTTGCCTCCGGCGTGACGCTGTTGCAGCGCGCCCCGACGGTGGCGCGTGCACTGGCGCGGCGGCGACC
>JBGTOG010000076.1:0-2528 GCA_041742675.1 Gemmatimonadaceae bacterium
GCTCTGGGCTCGAGCTGATCTCGCTATCGTGCGGGAAGCCTGGCAGCGCACACGCACCGAACGCTACTGGGCGGTCAATCCATCGCGTCCAGGTACGGCGCCGCGTCTGCTGTGGGAGCGCAACACGGAAGACCGCTACGCGGATCCCGGTTCGTTCGTGACCGCGCAGAACGGACGTGGAGAGAACGTGTTGCTCACCACGCGCGACGGTCGCTCGGCGTTTCTGCAGGGCAACGGCGCATCGGATGAGGGCGACCGCCCGTTCATTGATCGTTACGACATCTCCACTGGTCGCACAACGCGCGTCTTTCAGTCGCCGTCAGGGGTGTACGAGACATCCGTCGCGTTGTTGAATGATACCGGGGATCGCCTGCTCACCCGTCGCGAAAGCCAGACCGACGTTCCCAACTACTGGGTGCGTGATACACGCGCACGCATCGCGCCACGTCAGCTGACGTTTTTCACTGACCCGGCGCCCGTCATGGCCGGCGTCACATCGGAACTCATCACGTACACACGCAAGGATGGCGTGCAACTCTCCGGCACGCTCTATCTTCCGGCTGGATATGACAAGGAACGCGATGGGCCGCTGCCGTTCCTGCTGTGGGCGTACCCGCGTGAGTTCCGCTCGGCGGCCGCTGCGGCACAGGTGCAGGGCTCACCGCATCGCTTCGTGCGACCATCCGGATCAAGTCATTTGTTCGCTCTCACGCAAGGTTATGGCGTATTGGACGGACCGGCGATGCCGATCATTGGTGAAGGGGATGCAGAGCCCAATGACACGTACGTCGAGCAACTGGTCTCGAGCGCGGAGGCCGCAGTCAACGCCATCGTCGAGCGCGGCGTCGCCGACCGTGATCGCATTGGTGTGGGCGGACATTCCTACGGTGCGTTCATGACCGCCAATCTGCTTGCGCACTCGCGCCTCTTCCGCGCGGGCCTCGCGCGCAGCGGGGCGTACAATCGCACGCTGACGCCGTTCGGATTTCAGGCGGAGCAGCGGTCGTATTGGCAGGCGCAGGAGATCTACACACAGATGTCTCCGTTTACCTTCGCCGACAGAATCAAGGATCCGATTCTGCTGATTCACGGTATGGCCGACAATAACACCGGCACGTTTCCCGTGCAGAGTGAACGCATGTACGCGGCACTCAAGGGCAATGGCGCCACCGTACGGTATGTGCAGCTGCCGGCGGAATCACATGGCTACGCAGCGCGCGAAAGCATCGGGCACACGCTCTTCGAGATGTTGGGCTGGCTCGACAAGCATGTGAAACCGAAGCGACCGACTACCACCATGCAATGACATGACTGCTCTCCTGCTCGTCATATCAATTTCGCTCCTCATCTCCTTCGTTTGCTCTGTACTTGAAGCGGTGTTGTTGTCCATCACGCACGCCTACATCGCCGTGCTCGAGGATCGGCAGGACCCCACCGGTCCGATGCTCGCGAAACTGCGTCGGAATATTGATGAACCCATCGCCGCGATTCTTACCCTCAACACGATCGCGCACACTGTCGGCGCTGCGGTAAGTGGTGCCATTGCATTGCAGGTGTTCGGCAGCAAGTGGATGGCCGCGTTTTCTGCGGTGCTCACACTGCTCATTCTGGTGCTTTCCGAAATCATTCCCAAGACGCTCGGGGCGCGCTACTGGAAGAAGCTGGCAGCTGCCACTGCACATACGCTGCGGGTGATGATCGTGCTTATGCGTCCCATCCTGGTGCCACTGTCGTATCTCACCCGCCTGCTCGGCACCGGCGGCCATGGACAAATGACGGTCACGCGCGCCGAGTTGGAGATTCTCGCCGAGATCGGGCGGCGTGAAGGCCAGATCGCCGACGCGGAGTGGCAAGTGGTGGCTAACATCATGCGCTTGCGTGAAGTATTGGTATCGGAAGTCATGACGCCGCGCACCAGCATCATCGCCATTCCGAGCACCACCACACTGGAGCAGGCGCAACGTGTCATGCTCGATACCGGATATCTGCGCATTCCGGTGTACGGGGATACGATCGACAACGTGGTCGGCATCCTCTTGGCGCGCGATCTTTGGCGTGCGATCCGCAGCGGGGTTGGCGATGTGCCCGGCATCATGCGCGAGCCGTTGCTCATTCCGGAATCGCGTGCCGTGGAATCGCTCATCGCGGAGATGCGCTTGCAACGCATCAAGATGGCCGTTGTGCTCGATGAATACGGTGGCACTGCCGGACTCGTCACCCTCGAGGATCTGGTCGAGGAAATTGTTGGCGAGATTCAGGACGAGCACGAAGTGGAACCCGTACCGTTCGAGCGCGTCGGGCCCGCCGAAGTGCAGGCTGCGGGATCCGTGGCGTTGGCAGAGCTGGCCGAGCATCTGGATGTCGAGTTGCCGGTCGACACGTATGACACAATCGGTGGATTTGTATTCGGACAACTCGGGCGCCTGCCGCAGGTAGGTGACGAGGTGCCGTTTGAGGGCGGCCGCGTGCGCGTGCTGGCCATGGACAAGCGTCGTGTCGCGCGAGTGCGCGTGCGATCCGACGCTCGC
>JBGTOG010000077.1:0-4756 GCA_041742675.1 Gemmatimonadaceae bacterium
GCCGGATCGATCTCGATGAAGAGCGCCGAGTCTCCCTCTCGCAGTGCGCACACGATCGCGCCCGTGCCCAGGCCGATGAAGGCGGCATCGGCACTGCGATCAACAGGCAGCGCTTCGCGCACCGCTTCATGCAGCGCGGAACCCTCGGCGTAGTAGCTGAGCGGCTGCCTGGCGCGTGCGCTATCGGTGAACTGCACACCGTGAATGGTACTGCCATGCAGCAGCATGTTGGCGTCGCCGAGCGGGCGGTGAATGCGGATGACGCGGTACGAGCCAAAGAACGTGCGTGTGCGAAGCAGTTGCTGGCCGCTGACCACGCGCGCGTCGAGCGCCAGCATCACACCAATCACAATCGGCACCATGAAGAGTGGCCGGCCGCGATTCAGCACGATGGCCAGACACAAGATACCAAGATACCACCGGTCAAGCGTGATCCACTGCATCAGCGCACCGACCGCAATCGCAATGGCCAGCACGAACGACACATTGGTGGCGTGCTTCCATTCGATTTCCTGTCGCGATCGAAAGAGCAGTGTGGCCGCGAGCGCGATCGGAAACTCTACAATCCCATCAAAAAGCATTGGCGCCAGCAGCACGGTACTCGCACCGCCGATCACGCCACCGAGCGACATGAAGTTGTAGAACTCGGTAAGTCGCGCCGCGGGAGGTCGTGCCGCCGCCAGTGCGGCGTGACACACCAGCGCGGAAACAAACAACGCGGCGAGTCGCAGCACGACATCGAGACTCATGTACGGCGACTTGGGGAGGATGACTACGAGCGCCACGGCACCAGCGTGCAACACCAGCAGATTGCGTCCGGCAGGTTTTCCGTGCTTCCGGAACGCGACCACGAACGTGAGCAGATACAGCACGAGCGGTGGCACCCAGAGGAACGGCGCCGACGCAATGTCGGTGAGGATGTGTTGAGTGACGCCGATGAGCAGGCTGGATGGCACGGCGGCGGCGGCCATCCAGAAGAGTCGTTGTCGCCAGCGGGATGTACCTGTGGTGCTGGATCCTGCTATCAGTTCTGCCAACACCGACTGGGGCGCTGGCGGTTCATTCAGTGACGTATCAGGCGGTACATCCAGTGACTCATCGAGCGGCACACCTATTGACGGCTCGGGCAATACCTCCAACGCGGTGTTGGGCGACACCACTGAGGGCCGGTGCGCCGACAACACACTGCGAGCCAAGGACTGCGCACGCGCATTCAGACGAATCGCCAACACACCACACGCCACAATCAACAGCGCAGCGCCGGCGTACGCCCACGACCAACCGATGCTTTGTCCCCGCACGCCCACCAGTGGCTCCACCATAAGTGGATACGCCAGCAGTCCAAGCAGACTGCCCAAATTGCTCGCACCGTACAGATAATAGGGATCGGCCGCGTCGGGGCGGCCCGTTCGGGCATACCACGCCTGCAAGAGCGGCGCAGTTGCGGATGCCACGGTGTACGGCGCGCCCACCGATAGTGTCAGCACGCCGAGCAACCACAACGATGGTTGCTGCACATTCGGCGCGCCGAGCAGTGCACTGGGCGCCAGCGGCAGCGCGAAGCCCGCGACAAGCAGCGCCACGGCGTGCACGAGTACCTGCTGCGACAGTGTGCGCAGTCGCTGCAGTGCGTGTGCGTAGAAATAGCCCACCAACAGCGCCGCCTGAAAGAACACCATGGAGGTGTTCCAGACGGCGGGCGAGCCTCCGAGCAGCGGCGTGACGAGTCGCGCGAACAGCGGCTGCAGTGCGAAGATCAGCGAAGCACTGGCAAACAGCGCCGCTACGAAGAGCGGCGCCGTTAATGGTTGTGCGGTTCGCTCGTCGGCTACAGCAGGCAATCGCGCGTTAGATCGGGGCCTCGAAATACAGGTCGCTGCGCCATCCGCCACCGCGGGTCAGATTGCGCGCCACATCAAACCGGAATATGCCGTCGAGGAACGACAGACCGCCACCGGCACCGCGCAGCATGCGACCCTGTCCAAAGCTGCTGCGAGAGCCGGCCCAGCCAACATCACCAAACACCACCGGTCGCACGAAACCGAACTTCGTGCCCATCTCCAGTCGACTGAACCAGTAGGCATCACCAAAGGCCGAACCCGGCGGCACACCGCGCACGGTGCGCAACCCGCCCAGGAACCACGAGCGCTGCGGTGGCAGATCGCCCACGCTTGAGCCGACACTGCTGGAGAGTGCTACCGCGACGCGCCGCAGGGGACGCGTGGCCTGCAGATCCAGCGCCGCGCGACCGTACGTGACGGTGCCCGTACCGCCTTCACCACGCAGCGTGGTGAAGAGCCGCAAGCCTGCTGGATCGTTGCCGAACGCGCGCGACCACGACATATCGAGTCCCGTCACTGAGATAACGGACGCATCAAAGTTGGTGCGAAACTGCCCCAGCCCCAGCACGCGTCCCAGAGACCAGGTGTCCACGACCGAGCTGTCACCCGCACTCTCTTGCTGTTCGGTAAACAACCGCCATTCAAACGCACCGTTGCGCCGCGTGTGTCGATCTCCGACTTCCACTCCGAGGGTGCGAAAGTAAAAGCCTTCATCACGCGCGAACAGCACCGCAGGCAGCGATGGACCAAACGACAGCGGATTACCCCACTCCGGTGCCGTTGCCCGCAAGCGGCGATACACGTTGCCGTAGGCGGTGCGTCGGCCGTTGCTGCGCTCGAGTCCCAGTTCTCCGTTGAACTCGAGATCGGCGTGACCAAGTCGTGCCGTTGCCCGCGCCTTGTATCCCGCGCCGAGCACCTGTTCGCCGAGCAGGCCAACACTCAACCCTTCCACACGGTTGTATCGGATCTGATCGAGACCGGTGCGCAGCGTCGGACGCATCGGCCCCCAGCCGGGCTGCAATGACATGCCGAGTGCATCGAGCAGTTCATCACGCGCGCGCGTGTCAAACAGTTCGCTGGTGGCGATACTGGCCGGCGGGAGTGCATCGCTGTTTCGCAGTACGGAACGATCACATGGCATGTTGTAGGCGACGCGCAGCGCACCGCCGTAGCGTGTTTCTGTGCGGATGTATGTGCTGTCGCCGGGCGCGCAGCGACGGGCGCGGAATATGGAGTCGGCGCGCGCCACGCGGGCACTGTCGGCGCCCGGACCGACTGACACAGTCAGCTCCACTTCGCCGCCCGTCGAAACCACAACGGGCGTGGAATCTGTCGTGCGGGCGCTGTCCAACGCCGCACGTCGCTCAGCGGCCGTCATCGCCGCCGGCACGGGCGGCAGCGTGAAGTCCCCGTCCACATCTTCGTATTCAAACTTTTCGTCGAGCGAAAAAGGTGTGCGCAGGGGACCGACTTCGGCGTGGAACCGCGCACTGTTCGCCCGCGGCAGCCAGAACTTGCCACCGTACAATCCGTATTCGATCGTGACCTCGTCGAGTGCACCACGCGCCGGACGGAAGACGGCCTTCACCCAGCCCGGTGGCTCATCATCCTGCGGCGAGCGCTGGCTGCGCTGGATGGAATCGCGCACGTAGGCGTCACGCGGCAACCGCTCTTGCGCGATGGAATCGCGCGCCCGTTCAATCTGTGCCGCGCGCTCGTGATCCGCCTCCACCTCTTCGCTGGCCACATCCCAGATTTCAATGGGGACCGCCAACCGGTACGCCGCACGAACCAGCTGTCCGCTCGCCTGATCAAACCAGAACGACCCCACAAACAACTTCCACTGCGGTCGTCGCGCGGTGATTCGCAGCTCACGCAGATGAATCGTACGCTCGCCGCCAAGCGTGATCGATATGGAATCGCCCGTGGCGTAGCGATAGTAGGCCTCAGCGCCGCGCGCGATCGGATGGATGATATCGCGGTCATCAACATCGGCGCGTACCACACCGAAGTCGCTGTTGGGCATCCAGAGTGATTCCTTGCCCGGGAAGTACGGAATTGAAATCGCGCTTACCATCTCGCCGTCGGTTGCCGCATCTCCGGCCATTGGGACCGTCACGCGTGACCCGATCGGCGACACCCACACGCCGCCATCGCGTGACCAGGCGACGCGAGCCACGTTGTCGCCGCGAAACATCAACTTTTCGAGCCCAATCCGTCGCACGCCGGCGCCCAGGGACATGCGCTGCGTGGCAATCGCGCGGTACGAGCGCAGCGCCGAGTCCTGCTGCAGTCGAGCAACCCGTGCGCGCGCCAGAATATCGCGGGCCTGATCGTCGGCAAAGGCACTGCTTAGCTGCTTGTCGGTGACCACTACGGCTTTCCGCGTGCTGTCGTACGCGGCGCGACCTACCTGGCGCGCCTCGCGATTGACCTCGCGCAGGATGGTGCGGATGCTGTCAGGAACCGTATCCCGGACGCGGGCCTGGGCTTGAGCTGCAAGCGGAGCGGCCAGGGTAGAGAGAGCCGCACATATGACGACAAGACGCATAAGAGCGATCACGGGAGAAAGGCAGGATATTGAGCCGGATACCCGTCCGTACGACGGTGGATCCTCCGGGGTTTCCAGCGGCTCGCCAGCGCTCGTGACGCGCGGCTCGTAGCTTCGATGAAGGTGCTGTCTTTCCTTCCCCGCTCGCCCTCCCTGCCATGCCGCGTTCCCTCTTGCTCTCACGCCCGCGCCAGTGGCGGTTGATCGCCGCGCTGCTCGTGTGCGCCGCGCCACTGATCTCCGTTTCGGTTTCCGCACAAACACCCGCCGCCGACCCGCGCCTGAGCGCGCTCAAGACCGAAGTGCTCACGATGGTCGAAGGTGATGCCAAGCGTGTGCAGGAAATCGTGGACATGCTCTT
>JBGTOG010000142.1:0-18732 GCA_041742675.1 Gemmatimonadaceae bacterium
GTGGCCGGCCCACGCCACCTCGCGGTCACCACTGCGCTCCGCCAGCTCAAGCGCCAGCGCACCGTGGTGCCGCGCCAGACTCGCCGGTCCGGTCCAGGCATACAACTGCAACAACGTCTGGTGCACGCGCGCTTCAACGGCCGCGTCTCCAAGTGCAGCGGCGACCGGCAATGTGTCGTGCATGAGCGAGGACGCGGCGGCGTGCTGTCCGAGCGATTGCAGCGTCTTGGCGCGCGCGACGCGCACGTGCACCATTAGATCGTGTCGCTGCACCACAGAGGCTGCCTGTTCTGCCGCTTCGAGCCAGGTCAGCCCCAGCTCGGCATCACCGGAGCGCGCCGCTTCCTGTCCCAGTTCAGCCAGCAGTCGTGCGCGCGCGAGTCCGTCGCCCACCGCGTCCGCATGTTCGAGCGCGCGGCGCCACGCATGCAGTGAGCCCTCCGAATCGCCCAGGCGGCGGCGCGCGGTGCCGAGTTGTTCGAGCGCCGCCGCCTCTGTTGCGCGATCTTCAAGTCGTTCCGCCAGTACCAGCGCATCGCTCAACCACCGTGTGGCCTCTTCATCAGCGCGCAGCGCGAGCGCATCGCTTCCTGCAGTCATCAGGTACGCCAGCGCGCGCTGATCTCCACCAAGCGTGCGGCCGCGCACCAGATGCCGCGCAATTTCCGATGCGTGCTGGTAGGCATGCTCGCCATACAACGACTCCAACGCCGACGCGACAGACGCGTGCAACGCCCGTTCCCGCGCCGCGGACAACTCGCCACGAACGGTTTCGTGCAAGATGGGATGCGTGAACTCGTACACAGCATCCGCCGCATCACGTCGTTCCACCAGCAGGCGCCGCTGGCCGAGTTCGTCGATGGCATCGGCGAGCGGTTCGGCATCCAGTCCGGCCAGTCGCTCCAGCAGATCCAGCGACGCGGGCCGATCAAGCACCGAGGCCACATCCATCACCCGTCGCGCGTCACGACTGATGGTGTTGATGCGCTCACGCACTGCGTCGCGCGCCGTGGCCGGTAGCGTCCACGAGGTGACATCCTCTACCGTCCACGCCACACCGTCATGCCGGATCCGACCTTCACTGAGCAGCGCCTTGAGCGCGTGTTCAAGAAAAAATGCGTTGCCCCTCGTGCGTTCATAGAGTGCCGCCGCATGTCGTTCGGCATCGGCCTTTGCCAGACCGAATATGCGTTGCAGCAGCTCTGTGAGATCGAACTGCGTAAGCGGTGACACCTCGCGCTGCGTGGCCTCACGTTCACTGATGAGTGACTGCACGACACGACGCAGCGTGGCATTGGACTGCATGCCCTCGTCGGTACAGGAGAGCACCACCAGCAGTCGCGCGCGACCCAGCTGTCGCGCCACAAAGTGCAGCAACTCCAGCGACGACGGATCACTCCACTGGGCGTTGTCGAGCGAGAGCATCGCACCACTGCGACCAGCGAGTCGCGTGAGAAACTGCGCAATGTTCCAGAACTGCCGGGCACGTCCCTCCCGATCGCTGTCCAGCGACTGTTGTCGCAGCATGGGACGATCGGCAAAGGAGCCCGGTGCAATGGCCTGCAGATCGGCGTCTGCCCCGCGAGCCAGGACCGTGAGCGCAGACGGTTCCAGCGCGCGAAGCGGACCGGCCAGCGCGTCGGCCATGGCTCCGTATGGAACGCCGCTTTCGACAGTGAAGGCGCGCCCGGAAGCGACCAGCATACCGCGTGCCCGGGCTTCCTCTTCGAGGGCGGCGAGCAGGCGGGATTTGCCGACACCTGGCGCCCCCACCAGCACCATGCAGTGACCTCGACCATCCATGGCGTCGTCCAGCGCAAGCCGGAGCGCATCCCGTTCGGCCCGCCGCCCCACCAGCGGCATTTCCTCTCCCCAAGGCGAGGAAGCGGACGTCACACGCGTAGCGGGAGTAGCCATAGCAGCGATTGCCGGGAGGTGGACCGTAAACCCCTGCGGCGGGGCGGCTGACGGGAACGAACCATAGTATCCAGCCTGCCCGAACTCTTCGCTACCCTCCCGTCTTCGCCACCGTGCCCGGCGACGCACGAGTGCGGACCGTTAATGACACCGTGCGCACTCCTTCCCCGGACACCCGCGCCACGCGCCGCAGGTGTGCGGAATCGGCTGCTGCCACGTATGCCGTCTCGTGTCCCGCGGCATCCAGCGCCCGCGAGAGTTGCGTGAGACCGCCGCACACATAGCGATTGCACAAGTTGGCGCGCAGATCACGCGGCAACGCACAGCCGCTCGTGGTGTGATACACGCACGAATCGCGGTAATGGCGAGCCGGCAGATGCCGCGCATATAGCTCTTCGAGGGCCCGTGTTGTCAAAGGGCGCGCGTCTTCAGCGTACTGTGCACGAACTCGTCGCACGGTGTCCTCACGCAGGAACGCGTGCGTGCCGCCGGCCGTGCAGCATTCTCCGCGACACGTGGCACAACTCGCTCCGAGGATAGCCGTCCGCATCGCGGCTGTCCCGCTCGACGCACTTGTCGGATCAGGCCCGCGCGCGTCATCGCGCGCTGCAACTTCGGCCAGTGACATCGGCGCCGTATTGTCGCGCACCGCCTCGGTAAACGCCTGCGCAATCACTGGGCGCAGGCGTTGCAGAAACGCGTCTCGACTGGCCGCTGGAAGTGCGACGGTGCCACGTGAATTGGCCGGCAGAAGGACCACCGGCAATGGATTGTCGGCGGAACCCGCGGACTCGATTGCGGCACGGCCGCTTGGTGTCGCGTGCGCGAGCACATCGCGAGCCACGATCTGTGCCGCCTGTTCCGCGAGCAGTGCGTTGCGCGCACGCTGCGCCGCGATCGGACCAACGCGCGGTGTCATGATCAAAGGTACACCAGGCATCGCTCGGCACAGCACAGCTGGCCAGCGCACCGTGGCCCGCACCGCTGCAGCCCTTCCCTTGACGGCGTCGACGGCAGCACGCCTATTGACGCATCCCTCTCCGAGCGACCCCGATGCGTATTCTTCCTGCCCTTGTGCTCACCGCGTTGGTGCTTGGCACAACGCCCCCGTCACTCACCGCACAGTCCACAGCGCTGCACGCGGACATCGATCGCCGCGCCGAAGCGGTGATGAGCAAAGTAATCGCGTGGCGCCGCGACATTCACCAGCATCCGGAACTCTCCGGCTTCGAAACGCGAACCGCGGCGCTCGTGGCCACCCATCTGCGATCGCTGGGGCTTGACGTGCAGACCGATGTCGGCGGCACTGGTGTGGTCGCCGTGTTGCGCGGTGCGCGACCAGGGCCAGTCGTTGCGCTGCGCGCGGACATGGATGCGCTGCCCGTCACCGAAATCAATGACCTGCCGTTCCGGTCACGTGTTCGTGCGACCTACAACGGGCAGGATGTGGGCGTGATGCACGCCTGCGGGCATGACAACCACGTCGCGATTCTGATGGGCGCCGCCGAAGTGCTCACCGGCATGCGTGACCAACTCGCCGGCTCCGTCAAGTTCATTTTTCAGCCGGCAGAAGAGGGCCATCCGGACGGCGGTGGCGGCGCCGAACGCATGATCAAGGACGGCGCGCTGAGCGCACCGAACGTGGATGCGATCTTCGGACTGCATGTCGGTCCCGGGCCACTCGGAACGATCTCGTATCGACCGGGACCGACCATGGCGGCGGAAAATTCGTTTCAGATCATCGTGCACGGTCGGCAAACGCACGGCGCACGCCCGTGGAGCGGCGTCGATCCCATCGTGATCAGCTCGCAAATCGTGCTGGGCATGCAAACCATCGTGAGTCGGCAAACAGACATCACGTCGGTGCCCGCCATTGTGACTGTCGGTGCGTTTCAGGGTGGTGTGCGATCGAACATCATTCCCGACAGCGTCGTGATGATCGGGACCATTCGCACGTTCGAGCGCCAGCAGCGCGCGGATGTGATCGCCAAGATGATTCGCACGGCCGAGCAGATTGCCGCCAGTGGAGGGGCCCGCGCTGCGGTTGTGGTGGATTCCGGCTACCCGGTCACCAATAACGACAGTACGCTTACCACACGCATGCTGCCTACCCTCACCCGCGTGACGAAGGAGACGGGGCTTCGCGTGGGACCACTCACGACTGGCGCCGAGGACTTCTCGTACTTTCAGGAGCGCGTGCCGGGGCTCTTCGTGTTTCTCGGGGTCACGCCGAACGATCAGGATTGGCGTACGGCTCCAACCAACCACTCACCACTGTTCTTCGCCGACGAAGGCGCGCTGCCAACTGGCGTGCGCGTGATGTCATCGCTGGCGGTGGATTATCTCATCGGCACCGGCAAGTGATCGTTACGCGCCCAAACGCTGTACGGGCGCGCCAGCATACACGGCGTTTTCAGCAAGCGCGGAGAACTTTGGCACCACACTGAGCGCACCAACTTGTGTGTTGTCGCCGATGGTGGTGCCAATGCCAACCACACTGTTGATACCGATCGTGACCCCACGACCGAGTCGAACGGGGGCCGTCTTGAGCATACCTCGCTCAATGATGTGCCCCGAGACGCTCGCATCAGAGCCGATCACGACGTGATCGTCGAAATCAAGCAGACTGTGGTCCATCAGCTTGAGACTGTTTACCCAGCAACCTTTGCCGATACGCGCGCCGTTCAGCCGCAGATACATCACCCACACAGGAGTTGATCGAAACACGGCGCCACCGAAAATGCGCACCACATGAATCGTGATGAGATACCGTCCCCAGTCGAGTACGGGCCACGACATGTCAGCGAGTCGCACATTAAGTCCAGGCGGTGTTTGCCAACGAAAGAGTCGCGCCGCCATGGCCGAGTACATCATCACACTCGCAGCGAACAGCAAATACGCGGGCACGAATGCCATCGCCATTGCCAACACCTGCGCCCACTCGGGAATTGCGCTCCAGTCGTACAGCCATGTCCAGAACGAGACGGCTGGCAACACCGCTGCGCCCAGAATTACGCATTCGGTACCAAAAACCGACACCACCGCCCAGCTGACGCGCGCACGCATTTGCCAGAGACTACCCGGTACGCGTTGGCTCGATGATGTGTTCGCCCCGTTGCTCTCTGGCAGCGGCGCAGCGCCCGGCGCGGCGAATGGCAACCGCTCGGCAATTGAATCCCGTTCGCGGCCTGCGTCGTTTGTTTTAGCCATACAGCGTTCCACTCGCGGCGGTGAGCGTAGCGGACCCTACTTGAAAATGTTCAGCAGTGATCCCACGAACCCGGTCTTCTCCGACTCACCAGCCGCGAGAATCTCGAGCTCGCCCTTGTCGAGCCAGATGCCCTCGCAGGTGGGACACTGATCGATCGTGACGTGACTTGACTGCTTCGCCACCATCGTGGTGCCATCTCGCGGGCATTTGTTCCTGTCCGCGGCCGTCTGGGCGGCGCGTTCCGCGTCGGCCTTGGCGCGCAACTCCTTGCGCAGTTCCGCATCGAGGCGGGCGAAGTACTCGTTCTCGTTTTTGCTGGGTGTGTTTTCAATCGACATGAGGCAGGACCGGGAGTAGGAAGGAGGGCGGTTGCAGTCTCCACTCCACAACGATACCAACGGGTTGCGCCGCAGGACACCTCGCCGTACGCTTGCCGCGATGAAATTCCGTCTACCGCATCCCCTGCTGCTGCTCCTCGGTGCGGTTGGTGTGGCCGCCGCCCTCACGTGGGTGCTGCCAGCTGGCTCGTACGAGCGTGTATCCGATGCCGAACTTGGGCGCTCCGTCGTCGTAGCCGGCAGTTATCGAGCGGTTGACGCGACTCCTGTTGGGCCAATCGCCGCCGTCATGGCGGTGCCGCGAGGCATCGTCGCCGGCGCGGACATCGTACTGCTGATTCTCTTCGTTGGCGGCGCGTTTGCCCTGCTTGAATCCACCGGCGCCGTAGGACGATTGGTCGGGTGGCTGGCCGCCAACATGCGGCGCCCGCGCACAACGGTGGTGCTGGTCAGTCTGTTCTTTGCGACGTTTGGCGCGCTTGAAAACCTGCACGAAGAGTGCATCGCACTGATGCCCGCGATCGTCCTGCTGAGTGTTCGTCTTGGCTTTGGTGCCATCACCGCGCTGGCCATGAGTGTTGGGGCGGCGGTGGTGGGATCGGCGTTTGGTCCGAGCAATCCATTTGCGGCGGGATTGGCCTTCCGATTCGCCGAGCTGCCGCAGCTCAGTCAAGGCGCGCTGCGCACGGTGCTGCTGCTGGTGGCCGTATCCGTCTGGATCGCGTGGACGCTCGCGAACACGGGCCGCGACGACGTGCGTCCGGCGGCGGCAGTACCAACCGGGCAACCTGACGCCGGCGCGTCTCCCAGCGCCAGCGCGCGCGATCTGGTGTTGCTGCTGCTGCTGATCATTCCGATTCTGATTTATGTGTGGGGTGTGCTGCAGCGCGACTGGGGGTTTAATGAGATGTCCGCGCTGTTTCTTGTGGCCGGCCTGCTGGTTGGCGTCGTGAGCGGACTCACACTCACGGAGTCGGCGGTGCGGTTTCTGCAGGGCGCCGAGACCATGCTGGCGGCGGCACTGTTCGTTGGGATTGCGCGATCGATCAGTTTGGTGCTGACGGATGGCCAGATCATTGATACCATTGTCGCGGGTCTCGTAGCGCCGCTGTCGAACATTCCATCGCTGGCGGCGGCCATGTTGATGGTGCCAGTGCACGCCCTGATTCATTTGCCGGTGGCGTCGAATAGCGGCCAGGCCGTGCTGACCATGCCGATCATGGCACCTACGGCAGATCTGCTGGGCATCAGTCGCGATGCGGCCGTCATGGCCTTTCAGACCGGGGGCCCGCTCATGGACATGATCTGGCCGACGAACGGCGCGCTGCTGGCCATGCTGCTCAAGGCCGACGTGCCCTTTGCGCGGTGGATTCGGTTTGCGCTACCGGGGGCCTTGCTGGTCTCGCTGGTTGGACTGGCGGGGATCGGGCTGATGATGTAGCGATGCCGTCGCCGTTCTCCTTACGGAGAAATACGGTATTGCGTGGGACGAACGGTCACCCGACTGTGTGACGCCCTCCTGCAGCGGCATCGTCCGCGCCAGTCCCCACGCCTTGAGGATATTCCGAATGTTGCGTCGAAGTCTTGCGTTTCCAATGCTCGCGCTCGCCACACTGGCAGCCTGTAGTGATGACCGGGCTCCGCTTCCAACCGCGGTGCCAATGGATGAAGCCCTGTCGGCAGCCGCCAGCCAGGATGCGGGAATCGGACCGAGTATGCAGGGGCGGTACATCGTGGTCTTCAAGGAGAACGTGGGCAACCCAGGCGCGCTGGCGGATCAGCTCGGACGCGCCAACGGCGGGCAGCTGCACTACCGCTACACATCAGCGCTCAAGGGGTTTGCTGCGACGCTGCCTCCGCAGGCTCTCACCGCACTGCAGCGCAATCCGAACGTGCTGTACATCGAGCCTGACGGCATCATGACCGCATCGGCCACGCAGTCCAATGCGACGTGGGGGCTGGACCGCATTGACCAGGCCAATCTGCCGCTGAACGGAACATACGTATACAACGCGGATGGCACCGGTGTACGCTCCTACATTCTCGACACTGGGATTCGGCCTGGACATGTGGATTTTGGCGGACGCGTTGTCGCTGGCCACACCGCCATCAATGACGGACGCGGTTCGGACGACTGCAACGGACACGGTACGCACGTCGCGGGCACGGTGGGCGGCGGCGTCTGGGGCGTCGCCAAAAATACAACGCTCGTGCCGGTGCGAGTACTCGACTGCAATGGCTCCGGCACCACGAGTGGCGTGATTGCAGGAGTCGACTGGGTAACGGCTAATCATATCAAGCCCGCGGTCGCCAACATGTCGCTCGGCGGAGGCGCGAATACGTCGCTCGATAACGCCGTCGCCAATGCCGTGAGCGCTGGCGTCACGTTTGTCGTGGCGGCGGGCAACAGTAACGCGAATGCGTGCAACTACTCGCCGGCGCGTGCGGCGAGTGCGATCACGGTGGGTGCGACGACGAGCACGGACGCTCGCGCCTCGTACTCGAACTTCGGTAACTGCCTCGACATGTTCGCGCCTGGCAGCAGCATCACGTCGGCGTGGTATACCAGCAACACCGCCACCAGCACCATCAGCGGCACGTCCATGGCCGCGCCGCATGTGGCGGGCGCAGCGGCGTTGTATCTGCAGGGAAACAAGAGCGCCTCGCCTGCACAGGTGACCAATGCGCTGACGAGTAATGCGACGTCGAACAACGTCAGCAGCGCGGGTTCAGGCTCACCGAACTTGTTGCTCTTCACTGGATTTATTGGCGGTGGAGGCGGCACGCCAACCAATCAGCCGCCAACTGCATCCTTTACGTTCTCCTGCACTGATCTCACCTGTTCGTTCAACGGCAGCGCATCAAGCGATCCTGATGGCAGCATCTCCAGCTACGCGTGGAACTTCGGTGATGCTTCCACTGGCACCGGCGCAACGACCTCAAAGACGTACGCCAGCGGCGGAACGCGCATTGTCACCCTGACGGTGACGGACAACGGTGGCGCCACGGGCCAGACATCACAGTCGGTTGCGGTGACGGCGCCAGGCGGCGGTGGCATTACGCTCGCTGTGACCATGACCAAGCAGCAGGGTCAGAACCGCGCGAATCTGTCATGGAGCGGGGCAACCAGCCCTACCGATGTTTTCCGGAACGGGACCAAGATTGCCTCGGTCGCCACTACCACATACGTGGACAACCTTGGCCGCGGTGGCGGAACACGCACCTACCAAGTGTGCAACGCCAACACCACTACCTGCTCACCGGACGTCACGGTCAGCTACTGAGCGAACGGACCTCGCGCCAAAGCGTAGCACGCACTGGCGCTGCACACTGACCCGCACACACCGAACTCCGGTGTGTGCGGGTCAGTCGCGCATGGCATGGCCCGGATCAATTCGCGCCGCGCGAAGCGCCGGCCGCCAACTCGCCACCACCACCACCACCATCAGCAACAACGTGCCGGACAGCAGGACACGAACATCGGTGGCATCCACCTCGTGCAGCAACGACTGCAGCAGACGACCGCCCGCCAACGCGCTTGCAACACCCAGGACAACCCCAATCACGCCCAGCCGCGCCGATTGCAACACGACAAGTCGAACCACGTGCGATGTGGTCGCACCCAGCGCCATGCGAATACCAATCTCGCCCGTTCGTTGCGTAACCACATACGAAATCGCGCCGTAGATTCCCACAGCACTCAGCACCAGGGCAACGCCGGCGGCGACCGCCAGAATGGTGAGCAGAAAACTGGTGCGCGCGATCGAACGAGAGACCACCGTTCGCATGGCACGAGGACTGACGACCGGCGTGTGTGAATCGAGATCACGCACGATTTCACGAATCGCCGGCAGCAGCGAGCGCGGATCGCTCAGTGTCGTACGCACGAAAATTGTCAGATCGTTGAGGTCACCGCTCTGTGCATGCTCGCGAAACCCGGTCGCTGCATAAAACACCGCTTCAGTTGGAATCCGGTCCAGCGCTTCAGCGCGCAACACCGGAATCACACCTACCACACGGTACCAGAACGGCGAATCAGAACCGTTGCTCGCAATGCCCTTTCCAATGGCTTCTTCGCCAGGCCACAGTCGGTCGGCCAGCGCGCGCGTCACCACAACCGCTTGCGAGCGTGACGACACGTCATGCCAGGCCGGTGCTCGACCTTCAACGGTAATCCCCAGCGCCTCGAAGTACCCGGGCAGTGCAGTGGGCGTCGGAACGCATGGGGTCTGCTCGTCTACCCCATACGGCCGGTTCTCCCGGAACACCACGCTGCACCCCGTGCCAAAGTGCTCGAGCGGCACCCAGCCGGCGCCAACATGCGTCACGCCCGGCAACTCTTTTATGCGCCGCTGCAGGGCGTCGTGCAGTACGAGCGCCTTCTCGCGCGTGTCGTAACGCAGGAATGGAAACGACACATCGAACGCCAGCACACCCGTTGCATCAAAGCCAGGATCCACGCGGCGCAGCTGCTCAAAGCTGCGCAGCATCGCACCGGCGCCGGAGAGCAGTACCAAGGTCAGCGCCAGCTGACCAACCACAAGCGCGTTGCGGGTCATGCGCTGCCGGGGCGACGTCGACAATCCACGTCCTCCATCACGGAGCGTGCCCAGGTCCAGTCCACGGCGCAGCAACGGTACAATGCCAAGCACCACGCCCAACACCATCGCGATCCCCAACGCCACGGCAATCGAACGTCCGCTGAGCGAAATCGCGGCCAGGCGCGGAATGTCTGTTGGCGCAATCGCCATCACGGCACGCAGCACGACCGCCGCCAGCGCCACTCCGGTCGCGGCCGAGACCACGCACAGCAGCATGGTCTCGGCGAGATAGTGCACCGCCATTTGCAGGCGTTGCGCGCCGAGTGCGGAGCGGATCGCTGACTCGCGACGGCGTGCCTCAAAGCGCAGCAGGAACAAGTTGCCAACGTTCGCCGCCGCAATCAGCAGCACCAGCGCGACGGCGCCAAACACCATCCACAATGCACGAGGCACGGTGGGGCCAAGCACAGAATCCCGAAGCGATGACACGCCCACACGAAAGTAGTATTGCGACAGAAACCGCGGCGAATACACTTCGGGCAGTCGCGCTGTGATACGCTGAAACAGCGATGCAAACTCACGCTGAGCGTCGTCCACGCTCACATCCGGCTTGAGCCGACCAACACCAACGTATGGATGATTGTTGTAGAACGGGCCGGCCGGATCGAGTTGCAGCGGCGTCCACACATCGACCGCATAGCCACTGAGGTTCGCAGACGACGCAAAGGGACCAGGCATGGGTAGCGTCAAGCCGGGCTCCGCCACACCAACGATCTCATACGGCCCGCCGCTCGTCTGCAGCATCCGCCCAATCATCGCGCGATCGCCGCCGAATCGACGCTGAAAAAACTCATGACTCAGAACCGCAACGGGTGCGCTGCCGGGCTTGTCGTCTGCTGGCAACAGCAGTCGCCCCTCGCTGGGCACCGCACGAAAGGTGGTAAACAGTGTGGACGTCACGCGCGCCACCTGCACCAACTCGGCGTTGTCGTCGTTGGTAACCGTAAAGCCGGAGTTCACGTACAATCCGAGGTCACTGAGGGCCCGCATCTCCTCGCGGAAGCCGAAATAGCCCCCGGGCGAGAGCCCCCAGTTGCGTTCACCGCTCCCCGGAGCCGTGGCGGGGTGCATCACCGCCACGAGTTGTCCGGCATCCCGGTAGGGAAGCGCGCGCAAGACCACCGCGTCGAGCACCGTGAAGATCGCGGTGGTGGCACCAATGCCGAGTGCCAGCGTGAGAGTCGCTACTATCGTGAAGGCGCGGTCACGCGTGAGCACACGCGCCGCGCGCCGCAGTTCTCGTCCCACGGTGCGAAACAGATCACCACGTCGATGTCGCGACATCGTGCTTCGATCAATCGCCCGGGCGTTCGCCAGATAGGCGTGGTAGTCGCCGAATCGCGCCTCCACTTCTCGCGTGGCCGCCGAGCGCTCCATGCCGTCGGCCACCAGCTGGTCGATGCGCTCTTCTATATGAAAACGAAACTCGGCTTCAATGTCCGCATCGAGCCGTGCCGCAGCGCGGGGGAGCTGGAAGGCGCGTCTTGGACGAAGACGGCTGCGGTCGGGCGCTCGATCAGAATCGGATCCTCCTTGGTCGCTGCTCACTGCGCACCTTCCGTAGCCAGAATCATCCCCACGGCGGCCGTATAGCGGGTCCACCGGGACACCTCCGCGGTGAGCTGACGCCGCCCCGCTGAGGTGAGCGTGTAGTACTTCGCTCGGCGATTGTTCTCCGTGATGCCCCACTCGGCGTGCAACCAGCCGCGTTGCTCAAGCCGATGCAGCGCCGGGTAGAGGGCGCCCTCTTCCACCTGAAGCGCGCCCTTCGTGCTCTGCTCGATCCAGCGGTAGACGCCGAGCCCGTGGTTGGGTCCCCAGCTCAGGGTCTTGAGGATGATCAGGTCGAAGGTGCCGCGAATGAGGTCCAGATCGGAACGGATCATGAGATGTCTCCCTAAGGTTGTTAGGTGAGACTGGCGATTCGTCTGAATGGTTTGATGCAAAGGGAGTTCGGCAGTTCTTTCCCCTATTTGCCAATCGGGTCATCGGTGCCTAGTACGGCAATATGTGCCGCATCAACCAGCGATGTGGACAGACGTATTTCCGGAAAATTGTGCCGGAGAGCGCCGTTGAAGCGTTCGGGCCTAACGTCTTAACACGCTGCATTATATGACGTTACGATGCCAGAACGGCGTCCTGGCGGACCGCCTGTAAAGTTTGGCCCGAGCATTGCTTCTGGTGATCACGGACACCCACGCCGTTTTCTCAGAGGTCTGCCCAATGCTCTTCGGATTTGTCGATCGGATATCCAACGCATCCCCGCTTCGCGCGGCACTCGACCAAAGTGTCGATCGCTCGCGCGCGATCGGGGATCGCGTTGCCAAGGCATCGCTGAACAACAGCGACGGGTTTGCCCTGAAGGCGGCCGAGGGCGACACCGAGCTCGTGGACGCCAATACGGTGGACGTCGAGCAGGAGATGATGAACCTCGCCGACGAGCAGCTGCGCTTTTTGACCACGGCGAAGCTGCTTGAGCGCACCTACCAAAGCATTCGCACAGCCATCAAGGGTACCGCCTGATGACAGATCCTCGTCGCCTCGGACTGTTGCCGGCCGCCGGTGTGGAACTACCGCGCCCGCGCTTCCGCTCGCTCGGCATTTCCGCCAGCGGACTCTCGGCGCAGCGCGCGCGCATGGAAACGATCGCGCAGAACATCGCCAACGCCGATGTCACACGCACGGCGGAGGGCGGACCGTATCGTCGCCGCACCACGGTGATCGAATCGGCGACTGCCCAGAACAACGCCAGCGGCATGCAGCCCGCGATTCACGGCACCGTGCTCCCCGGTCAGCCGCAGTTCCAGCTGCCCGCCATGGGAGACGTACGGCGCGCAATTCCAATCCCGCTGCCCGCGGTTGACGATGGCATGCACGGCGTACGCGTTGCCGGCACGGAGATCGATACCACGGACGAAGGCAAGCTGATCTACGAACCCGGGCACCCCGACGCCGATGCAAACGGCTATGTGCGCTACCCGAATGTGGACCCGACACAGGAGCTCGTGCAGCTCCTTGATGCCAAGCGGTTGTACGAAGCCAACGCCACGGTCTTTCAGACCACGAAGCAGATGCTTCGCGCCGCGCTCGATATCTGAATCTGATTTTTCTTCGCCTTAACTCCCGCGACGTCCGCCATGAGCCTGAACGGCATCAACAACAATCCGCTGCTTTCGTCACTGGCGCCCATTGCTCGTCCAGGCGCAGCGACGACATCCAACGGTGTCGCACCCAACATCGCTCGCCCGAGCACCGAGCGCGCTGCTGGCATCGCCGAACGCGCGCCGGTTGGCGTCCGACCGCCCATTGCGACCGCTCCGGGCACGCTGCCGGCAGAAGCGCCTCCGGGGACCGACCCGGCGCTCTGGAACGTGCTCACCACCGAAGAGCGTGCCTTCTTCTCAAAGACGGCGGCGCTTGGCCCGCTCACCTACGGCAAGATCAAGAACGCCACGTTGCCGACGCCGCCCGCAATGCGCGGTGGTCGACTCGACGTGCGCGCCTGAGGCGTCTGACATGACTTCCAAGATCGATCTTATTGCCCGCAGTCTGCCGGAGTTTCAGCAGCCTGGCCTCGACACCGGAGCCCGCCCGATTCCGCTGCCTGGCGTGGAGCAGGATGGTCCGAGCTTTGGCGATACGCTCACGCAGGCGCTCAACGGCATCAGCGAGATGCGTAACCACGCCGGTGACATGACGCGCGCGTTTGTCGCGGGAGAAGACGTCGAGCTGCATCAGGTAATGGCGGCGCAGGAAGAAGCCGGCATCGCGCTCGACATGCTCATCGAGATGCGCAACAAGATGGTCGAGAGCTATCGCACGCTCATCAACATGCAGTCGTAACCGGAACGTATGGCTCCCCTGCTGCAATCCATGTTTGGGCGCGTCGAAGGACGCCGCCAGACCGCCATCATCGTGATTGGCGTGGCTGTCACGGCGATCGTCTTCGGACTCTCGCAGTGGGCGACCGCGCCAACCTTTGTACCGCTCTACAGCGACGTCCCGCTCGAATCGGCCGGCCCGATCACTGACAAGCTTGAGGAAGCGGGCATCGAGTTCAAACTCGAGCGTGGTGGATCACTGATCCGGGTGCCAGCCGCAGATGTTCCGCGCGCACGTGTTGTGCTGGCGCGCGAAGCATTGCCGGGCGGCAGCCGACCGGGACTCGAACTGTTCGACAAGCCCACGTGGGGCATGACGGACTTCACACAGAAAGTGAACTATCGCCGTGCGCTCGAAGGAGAACTCGAGCGCAACATTGGCGCGATGGTCAATGTCGAACGGGTGCAGGTGCACCTCGCACTCGAAGACGACAAGCTGTTCAAGAAGGATGCGCGTCGCTCCAAAGCATCGGTCACGCTCGCGATGCGCGGTGGCGAGACACCAACAGATGCCGCCGTTCGCGGCATTGCGAGCCTCGTGGCCGGCTCCGTCAGCGGACTCGATGCCGATCATGTGGTGATCGTGGACGAACGCGGCAACGCGCTGTCCACCATGGACGATGCGTCTGGCGTTGGTCTGTCCAGCCGTCAGCTGCTCGTGCAGCGCGAAGTGGAACAGTACCTCGAACAGAAGGCGGAGGCGCTCGTCTCGCGCATTGTCGGCACCGGCAACGCCCGCGTGCAGGTTGCCGCCGCCATCAACTTTGACAAGGTCGAGCGCACCACCCAGTCGGTCGATCCGGATCAGCAGGTCGTAAGCGTCGAGCACAAGTCGGAGATTCTGCCACAGGCGGGTCAGGCTGGTGCAGCGTCATCCAATGTGGCGACCACGTTCGAGACGACGCGCAGCGTGGAGTCGTTCAGCGGCGCGATTGGCAACGTGCGCAAGATGACAGTCGCCGTGCTCGTGGCCGACAAGGTCTCGATCACGCCGACCGCCGATGGCGCCGAACCTCTTCCTCCGCAGATCACGGCGCGTTCCGAAGACGAGCTGGCACGCATCGAATCCCTTGTACGCAACGCGCTCGGTGTAGACGAAGCGCGCGGCGACGGCGTCTCTGTAGTCAGTGCGCCGTTCGATATGCCCATCATCGCACCGCCGGTCGCTGATACGCTGCCGACGCCCGACCTGATGACGCGCGTCATGGATAACCCCAAGCCCGTCATCACCATCGCTACGCTCGCGGTGCTGCTGATCCTCACGATGCTGTTGCTGCGTGCACTCAAGGCGCCCGCGCCAGCGAAGCCGGCGGTGATCGCGGCGCCCGCACCTGCATCACCCGCGTTGAACAGCGGGCCGCAACGCATGCCCGAGCCGGAACCGGAGCTGACGATCGCCGAGCGCAAGCCGATTGTGCTGCCGCCACCGACGAGCACGCCGGAGCGTGAACAGGCGATCGCTACGGTTGAACAGCGTCCTGACGCGGCCGTGCGTGTCACACGTAGCTGGCTGCGGAGCTGACCATGGCTACCGCCGTTGCTGTGCGAGGAGCTGACAAGTATTCGCTTGAGCGACTGACCGGTCGTCAGAAGGTCGCAATTGTGTGCATGGCGCTGGGCGCGAAGCACGCCGCCAAGATTACCGGACAGTTGCATCCGGACGAAGCCGAGATTGTCGCGCTGGAAATGGCGACGCTCGACCGCGTTCCCGCGGACACGATCTCCGCCGTTCTCGGTGAGTGGCTCGAGCTCACCGTTGGTGTGGATTCGCTGTCCGCCGGCGGCGTCGAGTTCGCGCGCGAAGTCCTTGAAGAAGCGTTCGGCGCGGCAAAGGCCGCACAAATCCTCAAGCGCATTCAGGGACAGCTGGCCGACAGCGACCGCTTTGGTCGCCTTCGTCGCGCTGACCCACAGCAGCTTGGCAGCACGCTGCGCGGCGAACACCCGCAAACGGTCGCACTGATTCTGGCACATCTCGATCCAGGACACGTGGCGCAGATTCTTCGCGAACTCGACCCGACACTCGGCGGCGAGGTGATGTTTCGCATCGCGCGTATGGAGAAAGTCTCACCCGAGATGATCTCGCTGGTGGAACGCGCGATTGGCAGCGAAGCCGAAATGGCGTTTGCGCAAGGCATGAGCAGCGTAGGTGGCCCCGCGGCCGTCGCCGCGGTACTCAACCTCGTGAGCACGTCGCTCGAGAAGGAAGTGCTCGAAGCCGTGGCGGATCGCGATCCCGGTCTCAGTGACCAGATCAAGAACCTCATGTTTGTGTTCGAAGATCTCATTGCACTCGACGACAAATCGCTGCAGCGATTGCTGCGCGAGATCGATGTCAAGCAGCTCGCGCTCGCGCTCAAGGCCGCCAGTGCCGAACTGAAGCAGCGCATCATGGGTGTCATGTCACAGCGCGCCGTCACTGGACTCAAGGAAGAGATCGAGTTCCTTGGACCGGTCAAGATGCGCGATGTGGAAGCATCGCAGAGCGATATCGTGGCCAAGGTGCGCGCACTGGAGGAGACGGGCGAAATCGTACTCTCGGCGGGGTCGGAAGATGTCATCATCTGATTCGTTCCGCGCACCCGTGTCCGAACATGTGCCATCGCCATGGTCGCTCGACGAACTCGAGTCCACCGACGTATTCCTGCCCATCCACGAATATCAGCAGGATCCGGCGTCGCCGTATCTTGCCGCGTCGACCGCGCGTGCTGCCGAAGCGACATCGGCTGGCGACGCGGTAGTCGAGGCGGCGGTTGAAGCTCGCGTGGCGCAACTGCGCCAGCAGGTTGAAGCCGAAGCGTTTGCACGCGGTCATGCGGCTGGTATCACGGAGGCAGAGCAGCGCCAGCATGATCAGATCTCGCGCGTGCTGCAGGCACTCGTGGACGCCACGCAATCGGTGCATGCGCATGAGCAGCGGTGGCTTGGCAACGTGGAAGAGAATCTCGCGGCCTCCGCGGTCACGATCGCGCGTCACCTCATTCAGCGTGAACTCACCGTCGAACCATCGGTCATTACGGATCTGGTGGCGCGATCGCTCACGCAGCTTCCGCTTGAAAAGCAGATCACTGTGCGTTTGCACCCGGACGATCTCGCTATTGTGCACGCAGCCATTGCGCGTGATGAACTCGTAGCCGCAAAATCACGAGAGATTCGCTGGCAGGCCGACACGCACATCGTTCGCGGAGGCTGTCTGGTCGATGGCCGCGAACGTGTTTTGGATGGGCGTATTGATACCGCACTGGAGCGCACTTATCGCGCGCTCGGGCAGGCGCTCGCATGAGTGCCGCCTTGCATCACGCCGCCGATGCGTTTGCCGAACGGTTGCACGATGTGGACCGTTTTGCGGTCTACGGTCGTGTGACGCGTGTCGTGGGTCTTGTGCTCGAGGCCACAGGCCTCGAGGCCGGTCTGGGAGCGCTGTGCCGCATCACCAGTCACTCGCGCGACCGCTCGGTGCTGGCTGAGGTCGTGGGCTTTCATCAATCCGGCGTGTTGCTCATGCCACTCGGCGAAATGGACGGACTGCATCAGGGCAGTATCGTGCAGCCGCTCGGACGGTCCTTCGGTGTGGACGTCGGCCCGTCGTTGCTTGGTCGCGTTCTGAACGGCCTTGGGCATCCCATCGATGGCAAAGGCAAGCTGGATGTTGTGGATCGCGTACCGCTGTCAGCAGAACCACCGAATCCGCTCGAGCGACAGACAATCGATCGCCCGATGGAAACCGGCGTGCGCGCCATTGACGGCCTGCTCACGATTGGCCGCGGACAACGTGTAGGTATCTTCGCCGGCTCGGGCGTTGGCAAGTCGACGCTGCTTGGCATGATTGCGCGTCACGCGCGCGCCGATGTGAACGTGATTGCCCTGCTTGGCGAGCGCGGACGCGAGGTTCGCGATTTCCTCGACAATTCGCTCGGCCCGGAAGGGCTCGCGCGCAGTGTCGTGATTGTTGCCACGGGCGATCAGGCCGCACTCGTGCGCGCACGCGGTGCGCTCGTTGCCACGGCCATCGCCGAGTACTTTCGCGATCAGGGCAAGCAGGTGCTGCTCATGGTGGATTCCGTCACACGCGTTGCCATGGCCTGGCGTGAGATTGGATTGGCCACCGGTGAGCCGCCTACGACCAAGGGCTATCCGCCAAGTGTCTTTGCAAACCTGCCACGACTCCTTGAGCGCGCAGGCAACGGCGCACGTGGAGGTATCACGGGTGTCTACACCGTGCTCGTTGACGGCGATGATTTCAACGAGCCCGTGGCCGATGCATCCCGTTCCATTCTCGATGGCCACCTGGTGCTCACACGCAAGCTGGCCGCGCAGAATCACTTTCCGTCTATCGATATCCTGGAATCCAAGAGTCGCGTTCGCGATGCCATCATTGCGCGGCCGCAGCAGGATGCGGCATCGCAGGTGCAGCGGCTCGAAGCTGCGTATCGCGAAAAGGAAGACCTGATCATGGTGGGCGCGTACCAAAAGGGCTCCGATCCGTACGCCGATGCGGCCGTTGCGTATCGCGAAGAGACGCTCGGCTTTCTTCGACAGGCGCCCGACGAAGTCACGCTGTTCGGTGACACGTACTCGGCGCTCACTGCGCTTGGCGGAACGATCGCGACTGCAACGCGGAAGGTGTCATGAGTTTCAAGTTCCGTTTGCAGCGTGTGCTCGAGTTGCGCGAAAAGTCGGAGCAGGCGCGCGCGCGCACGCTTCGCGAGGCCTCGGACAGCGCCGACGTCGTTCGTCAGCAGCAGGATGCGATGCAGGCACTGCGCGCGCTGCAGCGCGACAGT
>JBGTOG010000166.1:0-2287 GCA_041742675.1 Gemmatimonadaceae bacterium
GCGCGCCTGGTTGCGCAGCGAGCGGAACGGCGGCAGCAACGCAGAGCGACACGAGGGCGCAACGCAGCGCGAGTGCGACGCGCGCGCGACGCTTCACTTGTTGGCCCGCTTCGCCAGCAGCCGCTGATACGCCTTCTCATCGAGCTGCGTAACCGCGATCCATGAATGACTCATTTCATCGGTCGTGCGATCTCCAACACCAACCCACTGATCCGGATCGGGATTATAAAAGTTCTTCTCGGTGTTGTCGTACCAGGCGGTGTTGATGATCACGGAGCCCGCCGGCAGCAGCGGCGCCGCTGATTCTTCGTACACGTGACTGTGATGCCAACCCGGGTTCCAGTTCGACACCATACTGAGCGTCTCACGTCGACCATTTGGATAGAGCACCTCCAGCCGCTTCGCCACGAGACGCAGGTGTCCGTGCGGCTGCCAGGAGTCAATGCGCACGGGCGTGTTGAATCGATGGAACCCCTGCGTCACCAGCGTGCCGTGCGGCTCGATCTCAAAGTCTCCCGATCCACTCTGCAGCGCGTAGAGTCCAAGTGTCTGGCGATGATGCGTCTCCGGCGTCACCTCCGGACCGTGGAACCAGATGCCGATCTCGAGCTGATCATCCACGATCTCCTTGCCGTTCGGGAAGTAGTGGATATCGAACAGCACATTCGAGTTGGCCGGCGCGATCCGGCACGCATCGGCCGGCACCACCTCGCCAATCTTGCCCAGCGCGTATTCGGACAGCCGCACACTCCCCGGCCCGCCGCCACCCACTGCATCAGGCTCCCGGTCCGACGCGCCCGGCACGAAAATCGAGTTCGCATGGTGCGTCACGGCGCGCCCGGCAGTGCTCGGCCGAGTCTCGACCGCCTTGATGCACCGGTCCGTCGCGATGCCGCTCGGAACCGACGGCCTCCACCAACGATCCTGTCCGCTCGCGGGCACGGTGTACTTGGACGACTTCACAATCAGATCGGGCGGACCGTAATCCGCGGCCAGTCGATACTCCGCGGGGTCGGGGAGCTTTGGCGCGGGAGGCGCGTGCGCCGGATCGCCCTCCGGCATGCCGGCGTCCACCCACTGCACGATCGTCGCGATGTCCTGCTCAGAGAGACGCCAGTCGTGCTGCAGCTGCTGAATGCCGATGTGCGTGTCGTACTGGTAAGGCGGCATCTCGCGCGCCTGGACCATCTGCTTGATCAGCGGGCCATCGCGCCGCGCCTGCTGATAGGTCAGGAGCGGCATGGGCCCGATCCCGCCGGGCGAGTGGCAGAGTTGGCAGTTCTTCTGGATGATTGGCGCGACATCGCGGGAGTAGCTGACAGCCGTTGTGTCAGCGACCCTGTGTGAGGCGGAGGGCCGCTCGCTGAAGGCGCCAGCGGCCGGTGAGACACCGACTGCCGCGGTCAGAACCACGGCGGCACCGCACGAGAGTGCGAGGGAAACACGCCAGCGTCGTGAACGCGTACGAATGGGCTGCATCACCTCCTCCGAGGGTCGAGGGGCCGAGCGCTTCTGTGTATTTAGGTGCGCCCAGTAAAATGGGGCGCGATGGCGCCTGGCGATAGCGCGTATTTGCTCAGCTCACAATCCACCGCGCAGCGCAGCTCATACGCGCGGATTCAGCGCCCCGCCATAACAAACGCCACGATCCGCTCACGCACCGGCACTACCTGACTCGGCGCGACGATGCGACTCACGAGCACATGCGCATCTTCGTCTGCGACCGGCTGCACGACTTCGCGAGTCGCCACATCCGGCGGCAGCGACGCCACCCAGTGAATCGTGCGGGCCGGATCAACCACCTGGTCATTGTCCGTGTGCAGCACAAGCGTAGGTGTCGACCACCCGTTCACGTCACGCCCGCGCACGTATTGGACCAACGCCTGCATCGGGAACACGGCGGTTAGTGGATAGCGAGTCGTCCAATAGCGCTCTTGCTCCTCATTGGCTGGTGTCCACGTGCGCGTGGGGATCAGTCGAGGAAGCAGCACACGCGCCCATGGCAGGGTCAGAATTTGAGCCGACGAAGAGACCGGGCCAAAGTTTGGCGAAATGAGCACCAGTCGGTGTAAGCCACGTCCCGCGACCGCGCGGTCCATCGCCAGCCACGCCGCCAATGTGCCACCCGTCGAGGTGCCGATCAGCACAATCGAATCGCCGATCACCCGCGCAACCGCCATCGCTTCGGCGGCGTCCCGCATCCAGTCGGCCGCTGTGACGTCGCCCAGCGAGTCCCCCGGCAGGCCGTGCCCGGTAAGTCGTGCCTCGTACAGATTCGCGCCGAGCG
>JBGTOG010000189.1:0-1745 GCA_041742675.1 Gemmatimonadaceae bacterium
GCACACGAGGATTCGTTGCAGTACAGCGAGCCCGAGTTCTGGCCGATGCCGGCGCGGCAGTACCTCGGCGCCATTCTGCTGGAGGCCGGGCGCGCCGCCGATGCGGAGCAGACGTATCGCGACGAGCTGAAGGTGCACCCAGTCAACGGGTGGTCGCTCTTCGGCCTCACGCAGGCGCTGCGTACGCAGGGGAAGATCGCGGCGGCGGAGGAGACGTCGCGTGCGTTCGCGGAGGCATGGGCGCGGGCCGACGTCTGGCTCACCTCGTCGCGCATGAAGCCGGCACCACCGCCTCGGGCCACGCAGCCGCCGGCCCCATAGCGCCCCGCTGGGCGCGTCGACCGCGAGTGCTCGACAATGGCATGGGCACCGACCCGGGCCGAGTGAAACCGTCCGACGCGTTTGAAATGCAGGGAGGGATGCGGCGGATTTGCTTTCAGGAGCTCAAACTGCCTGTCCGCGAGCGCCCGGATGGCGGCGGGCATCGCATCGTAGCAGGTCCAGAAGCTGGCCGATGCGTGAGGCGTCCAAGCTGGCGTGAGTGCGCGCCGGCGTGATCAGCCAGCGCGGCGTCTGCGAGTGCGTCCGAGCAACTGGATGTCGCATCCGACTTTGGTCATAAGGTCGACTCCTGGTGACCTGAACAATGACAGGAGCGGGTTGAGCTCGCATGACGTTCAAGTTCAGCTGCGGGCGAAGCAAAACAGAACGCGAGCGTAGCGAGCTTCACTAAATCGCTCGTCAGCTTCAGCGTATCGTTACGCAGCTAGGTCGATCATGGGTCGCGTAGTGCCATTCCTTCGGCACGCATTCCTTGCAAGTGGAACGCGATGGCCTCCTGCATGAGACCTTCCCTCCGCGCGCGTGGCAGCGGTTGCAACGCACCCCGGCACATCAGGGGCGTACGCTGGACGAGCTCGAGTACGTCGGCGCGATAATTCCCAGCAAACACCTCAGCGCTTGGCTGGACTGGGTGAGGGCGAGCCGCCTTCAAGCCTGCTTACGTACGGCAGCAGCGTCGAGATCCCCGACGCTCCGATGCAATTTCCGCTCGGCATGACGTTGAGCTAAGCTGCAAGCGAATCAGTCAAACGGCGAGCTCAGCGAGCTTCCGAAGCACGCTTGTCAGCTTCAGCGTTCGTTCGGCGGCATGTGCGCCGGTGCTACGGCCGCGCAATGACCAACAGTGCGGCGGTCGAATCCGCGGCAAAGGATTCCACCATGCCGTGACGGCTGCGCAACGCTTCCTCTACGTCCGACGTGGCGCAGTTGCCAAGGCGTGCCCAGATCACCTTGGGCGGTGCTCCGCGCAAGAAACTGCGCTGCCGAAAGTCGTCATCCTTGGTGACGATGATGTAGCCGCCCTCACGCGCATGGGACCAGATCGCTTCGTCATCCGCCGCCGCCAAGTCAACATCACGCACATGTGTTGACCCCGGATACAAATCGGCGAGTCGGTGCGGGAGCGATGGAGCGAGGTTCTGATCAAACAGAAGCCGTGGAGGCGGCGCGACCATCGAACCCGTCGCCGTCACGCAGCGAAGTCGCCACTCAGCCGACGTTCCCGGTCGGCAGCAAACGCCAGCGCCGCACGAATGTCATCTCGTTCCAGGTCGGGGAAGTCCGCGAGAATCTCATCCTCGGACATGCCACCGGCCAAGTAGTCGAGGATGTCGTACACCGTGATTCGTAGGCCACGCAGGCAGGGCTTGCCGCTGCGCTTCGCTGGCTCAATGGTGATCCGG
>JBGTOG010000234.1:0-2421 GCA_041742675.1 Gemmatimonadaceae bacterium
CGAGGTGTCCGAACAAGGCGAAGGGACCGCACGCCAATGCCCATGGTGGCGACGTGGAGACGCTCACCAACGCCGGCGGACAACGCGGTCCGGTGACCGGGACCGACCTGAGGTTGAAACTGCGACTGCGCCCAGACCACAAAGGAGATACGAGATGTTACGGGCCGTGCGAGGTCAATGCGGGAGGTCAGGCCAAGGCCGCGACGGCCATCGGTGGCCGTGAAAAACGTCGGCCCCGCGAGCACGCGAACGGCACTCAACTGGTCCATCCGTTTCGTCCACCCACCGAGTGCGCTGACTGACAAATCGCTGGGATAGGCCGAGCACTGCGACGTATAGTTCTGGATACACCGCTCGGTATCCCACACCATGTTGCCGGAGAGATTGGCCGCCAGAATGAGCGCGCTCTGATCCAACTCATACACCGGTCGCGACGCCAGGAGCGCCATGGAGAGCAGGTTGCGACTCGCAAGGTCACGCCCGCCAAGGCCACGACCAGCGCCAAAACCGATATCGATCACCGGCGGCGCGCCACGCGGTTGCGCGTGCGCCTCACGGATCGGCAGCACGAGCAGGAGCAGCGCGAAACATCGGGACGTCGTTGTCATTCCGCTCTCAGGGGAAAGGTCAATGCGCCACGCCTACGGAGACCGACGCGTCCAGATGAAGACGGCGGCACACGCGTCTCCCATGGCGTCGACCGGAAGTTCGGATGGTCCGCGATAAATCTCAATGGCCTCGATGTTCTGCGGTCGAAACACATTCAGCAGATCTCCGCTGGTGCGCATGCCGTCGAGGAAGTACACAATCGGATTTTTGTCATTCCCGCCAGCGCCCAACCCTGGTTGACAACGCGCAAACGTGATGGATTGATCGCCGTACATGTTGGTCTGCAAACGAACGCCCGGCGTCTTGGCGAGCAGCGGCGCGAGTGTAGGTGCGGTTTCAAGATCGCGTCGCGTGATGAAGGAACCCACGCCACGACGCATGCGTCGGTGAAAATCTTCCAGCGCGGCGAGATCCCGGGAGTCACCCAGCCCCTCACCGATGATGCGCACCGCCTGCACACGATGCACGCTCCCGCCAATGACGAGCGTCGTTCCAACCACACCTTCGCTGCCAGTGCGCACACGTCGGCTCACCGGTTCAAAGCCGAGACTTCGCGCGGTAATCACATGCTCGCCTTCCGCGAAGCCATTCAGGCGGAAGTAGCCGGACGAGTCGGTGCGTGTTTCCTGTGCGACGGATGGCGATGAGACGCGCACGCCGAACAGTGGAACGCTGTCCTGGCTGAGTACGTAGCCGTCAACGACCGATTGGGCCAGCACGCTCTGCGGCAGCACGGCGGCGGCGAGGATGATCAGCCAGCGAGATAGTGCGGGACGAAGTGAGAGCGACATTCCACCACCATCGCGGAAGGAAATGCAAGGGCGTACGTAGAGCGACGATGTCTACACGCCGCGCAACATCTCACGCATGATTACGGCGTCCTGTCGATCCTGCGGCCGGTCAGACGCTTCCTTAAGCCGCAACAGGTCCAACAATGATGCGACGTACAGGGGCGAGCCGTTGATGTCGAACGTCACCGCGTTGGCGCGCAACTCGTCGTAACCTGTTGATCCGAGCGGACGGAAGACAAGATCGATGCGTCCGGCGTCGGTGACACGGATTCAGAGCGCACTACGCTGCCGCGAGTGCACCAACCAGCACAAAGTCTACGCCATGCCTGGCGAGGATTGCGAAGATGCGTTCCGGATCGAAACTGTTTGACCTAGCCACGGCGAACCGACGCCTCGAATCGGCTGAGATTCGCGACCTCGGCCAGTCGCTCCCTCGGCGAGAGGCTGAGAATGCGAGCCACGTCTGAGAGCATGTGTGAATCAACGACGGGAGCGGGCGCGAGCTCGACGTGCAGTTCGAAACCGGCAGCACTGAGTAGTCGCTGCAGTGTATCCCACGATGGAGATGTCTCACCCGGTTCGATGCGGGCGACGACCGATTGGCTCGTGCCCGCGCGCTCTGCCAGAAGGCGCTGTGAGAGTCCGGCGCGCTCGCGGGCGGACCGCAGCAGGGTGGAGGCAGAGGTGACCATACCATAATGATAGCTGATTTGCTATCAGGGTTCAAGGCGAACAGTCGGTCGATCGTCATTGTCACCCGTCGATCGGAAGACTTCGCGATTGCCTTGCGTGAATACCGACAAAAACATCAGCCCGCGCACACACCCTTAAGCCGCAGCACGGTAGACCGCCCGGGAATCACTGGAGCAGACAGCACCCCCGCAGGCGAGAGTCGGCGCAGCTGCGCGTTGGCGATATATACAAAGTCTTGCCCGACAACCGCGCCCGTCGTGGCCCAATCATGGATTGGGTGCCGTCGCTCCAGCGCCTCGGCTCTCACAATCGCTCGCCGATCAGGCGC
>JBGTOG010000242.1:0-21854 GCA_041742675.1 Gemmatimonadaceae bacterium
GGCGGCAGCGGCGCGCCGCGCATCGGTCGGGGGGTGTTCTCCGGCTTTGCGCCGCCACTCCAGGTGGTGGGGTTCATCGCCACGCGGCGCGGTGATCCGGAGCGCGGACCCTTGGTCCGCATGCGACCAGACGATGCGGTCGTTCGTCTACTCACCGACGGTGAGCTGGTGCGCGTCATGGGCCCGCGACGCAGCGAGTTTGCGGAGCTCGTCTTCGACGAAACGCTGCCACGCGGGGGCATTGTGGTTCGCGATCTCGCCGGTGTGAGCGTCACCGAGATTGTGCGCATCATCAAGGCCGACTTCGATTCGCCCCGTACCACGTGATCTCCCCTTTTGCTGCATTGCGCTGATGTCTGATCGTCCCGAGTCCGCTGCTTCGTCGTTGCGTCGCGCCACCCTGGCCATTCATGGAGGCAGGGCGCACGGCGCGGCTGGCGACGCCGTCGTGCAACCGCTCGTGCAGTCTGTCAATCACGTGCAGCCCGCGGGCACGACCGACGGTGTGCTGTACACGCGATATGCGAACACGCCCAACGCACTCGTCGTCCAGAAGCGCATCGCGCTGCTTGAGGGCGCGGAGGCGGCACTGGTGCTGTCCAGCGGGATGGGCGCCACCAGCTGCACCATGCTCTCGCTGCTGCGTCCCGGTGATCACCTGCTGACCAGCTCGTGGATCTACGGGGGCACGCGCAAACTGTTCGACAACGAGCTGCCGGCGATGGGCGTGGACATCACCTATGTCGATCCCATGGATTCACGTGGTTGGCGGCGGTCGCTGACCAGCAAGACGCGCGTGATTTTTGTCGAGTCACCCGTCAATCCGACGACACGCGTGCTCGATGTGCGACCGCTCACCGCGCTCGCGCGCGAAGCGGGTCTGGCGCTGGTGATCGATGCAACATTCGCCAGCCCGATCAACTATCGCCCGCTCGAGCACGGCGCGGACGTGGTGATTCATTCGGCGACCAAGTACCTCAATGGACATCACGACATTCTGGCTGGCGTCGTGAGCGGCACCGAGTCCATGATTGACGAGGTGCGCCAGAAGATGATGGTCTGGGGACAGGCGCCGGACCCATTTGCGCTCTGGCTGCTTGAGCGCGGACTCAAGACGCTTGACGTGCGCGTGCAGCGGCAGAACGCCACGGCGCATCGAATTGCCGAGTGGGCGGAGACGCATGCGGCCATCGCGCGCGTGCACTATCCGGGTTTGCCATCACACCCCGATCATGCGCTGGCGCGTCAGGTGCTTGATGGCTTTGGCGGTATGCTGGCGATCGAACTGAAGGCGGGCGGAGACGCGACCGCACGCGTGGTGGAGCGACTGCGACTGATTACGCATGCGCCGAGCCTCGGCGGCGTGGATTCGCTGGTCAGTGAGCCGCGGTTTACGTCGCATGCGCACATGTCGGCGGCGGCGCGCGCCGCGATTGGCATTCCGGATGGTTTTCTCCGACTGAGCATTGGCCTTGAAGATGCTGACGACCTGATCGCCGACCTCGCACAGGCGTTGGCGTAAGCCGATGTCCGGCGTGCTGCGGCTTGATGCCGTCACCAAGGAATACCCGCGCACGGGCGTTGCACTGCGCGATGTCTCGTTCGGCCTCGACAAGGGCGAGTTCCTCTTTCTCACCGGTGCCAGCGGTTCAGGCAAGAGTACGTTACTCAAGCTGTTGTCATTCGCAGAACGACCGACGGCGGGCGAGGTGAAGGTGAGCGGGTTCTCCTCTGCCACGCTGCGCGACCGCGATATTCCGCAGCTGCGGCGACGACTCGGCATTGTCTTTCAGGATTTTCGTTTGCTGACCGATCGTACCGTGGAAGCAAACATCGCGTTCGCACTTGAAGTCACGGGCGCACCGAAGAACTCCATCAACGGCAAGGTGGGTCGATTGCTCACGCAAGTGGGGCTGGCCTCCAAGGCCACCGCCATGCCACACGAACTCTCCGGAGGCGAGCAGCAGCGTGTCGCGATTGCGCGCGCGCTTGCCAATGATCCGTTTCTGCTGCTGGCCGACGAACCCACCGGCAACCTGGACGAACGGGCCACGCGCGGCATTCTGCAACTGCTGCGTGAGATCAACGCGCAGGGAACAGCCGTCATCATGGCCACGCACGATCTGTCACTCATCATGCGCAGTGGCCATCGTTTTCTCGAACTGGAGCGCGGCACGTTGTTGTATGACGGCACCGACGCACGCAGCCTGTCGAGGCATCAGTGAGACTGGCACTTCGCGAGGCGCTGCTGGCGTTTCGTCGAGCGCCGCTGCTCAGCATGCTCGGCGTCACGACGATCGCGTTCTCGCTCTTCGCATTTGGCTTGTTCGGTCTGGTCGCGCTCAACATTCGCGAAGCGCTCCGCGTGGTGGAAGATCGCGTGGAGCTGCGTGCATTTCTGGTGGACGGCACCACGGAAGATGCGCTCGCCGCCGCACTCGGTGACATCAGCGCGTTTCCCGAGGTGCGCGAAGTCGGTTATGTCAGTCCGGATTCCGCGCTCGCGCGGTCACGCGAAGAACTGGCCGAGTTCCGCGACGTGTTCGACGCGTCCGTGTTGCCGGCGTCGTTGGACATTCGACTGCGCGACGGCTTTCGCGATCCGGTAACGGTCCAGGCGTTGGCCGACCGCATCGACTCGTATCCGTTCATCGAAGACGTGCGGTTTGGTCAGGAGTGGGTGGCCAAGCTCCACCGCGTGCGCACGCTCTCTGTGCTCGCGGGTGCCGGCCTGGGCGCGGTGTTTGCGCTCGTGGCAGTGCTGATCATTGGCAGCACGATTCGCATGGCCGTGTTGGCTCGCGCACGAGAGATCGAGATCATGCGGCTTGTGGGCGCCACCAACAGCTTTGTGCGGCTGCCTTTTCTCATTGAGGGGCTGATCAAGGGTGCGCTGGGCGGTGTGCTGGCCGTCGGACTCACCTGGCTCACGCACAACGTGGTTTCGCGCTCGCTCTTTGAGACGGTGTTTTTCACCCCGTCGCAGGTCGCGCTGGGCGTGGTCGCGGGCGCGGCGATTGGCTTCCTCGGCAGTCTGGTTTCGGTTGGTCGCCATTTGCGCGCGGTGTGGCGGGACGCGTGATGCGTGGCGCGGGGGACAATGTGGCGGGACGTCGGATGTGCGATGCGCCGGCCGCGATGTCCGTTCGGCTGAGGCAAACGGCTGTTCTCGGTTTGCTGATCGCGCTGGCAGTCTGCGCCACGCCGCTGCTGATGCTTGTCCACGCACCGCTGCACGCACAAACGCCACCCGCAACCGAGGCGCGACTTCGGCAGCAACAGCAGGATCTGCAGAAGCTGCGTCAGGAGCGCGAGTCGCTTGAGCGTCGTATGGGTGAACTGCAGCGCAGTGCCCGTACGCTGGCCGACGAGGTGGTCAATCTGGATCGCCAGGCCGATGCTACATCGCGCCTGGTCTCCGCGCTTGAGGAGCAGCTGACGGCTATCACGATTGAGGTGGATTCAGCCACCGGTCGCCTCGTGCGCGCGGAAGACGAGTTGCTCAGCAAACGGGCCGTCCTGCAGCGACGCGTTGTCGACATTTACAAGCGTGGGCCGCTCTATTCAGCCGAGGCGATGCTGTCGGCTCGGTCGTTTGGTGAGTTGGTGGCCCGCTACAAATATTTGTACGAAGTGGCGCGTCACGACCGCAGTCTGGTGGCGCGCGTGGAGACGCTCCGCGACCAGATCGGCGGTCAACGCGATCTGTTGGTGCGATTGCAGGATGGTATCCTGCGCAATCGCACAGAGAAGTCGCAGGAAGAACAGCGACTGCGGGCGTTGGAACAGCAGCGGGCGCGTCGTCTTACCGTGGTGCAACGCGATGCCACCCAGGCGCGCGAACGCCTCGCGCAGCTCGCGCGTGATGAAGCGCGCCTGACCAATCTCATTGCCAACCTCGAAGAAACGCGTCGCCGTGCCGAGCTGGCACCGAACGCCGCGCCCGCGGCGCCTTCAACGCTGCGCACGTCGGACTTTGGGAAGCTCGACTGGCCGGTAGACGGCGACATCCTGTATCGTTTTGGCCGTGTGGTGAACCCCAACAACACCACCACCCGATGGAACGGGCTGGGCATCGCGGCGCGCGCCGGCACCAGTGTACGCGCCGTGGCAGCGGGTGAAGTGATGGTCGCCGAAGCGATTGGCACGTACGGTCTCACCGTCATCGTGCAGCACGGTGGCGGTGACTACTCGGTGTACGGCTCACTGGCTGGCATCAGTGTGCGCAAGGGGGCGAGCGTGTCGAAGGGACAGATGATAGGCACCGTGGGTGCGGCCGACCCGGACCTGCCACCACATCTGCATTTTGAAATGCGGCCGCGGGGTCGCGCCGTCGATCCGCTCGAATGGCTGCGCGCACAGCGACCCTAGCGCAATTTCCTCTCGTCCGCCCGACCCTTTTACGCACTCGTATGTCGCCCGCTCGCACTGCTCGTACCGCCGCAGCCAAGACCGCTGGGAAAAAAACCACACCGGCCCAGTGGTCTGATCACGCGATTGGAGAACCACACCCGCTGGCCACCTCGCCAGTTGCGGACATTGCACCACTCGGAGCGCACGTCTCAGTGGCCGGCGGCACCGCCAACGCGGCGCTTCGTGTGCGCGAGATTGGCGCCAGCGCAGCGCAGATCTTCACCAAGCAAGCGAATCGCTGGGCGGAACGAGAAGTGGAGGTGGACGAAGCAACGACGTTCCGTACCGCCATGGAGGCCACGCCGTCCCGGTGGATCTGCGCACACGACAGCTATCTCATTAACCTCGCGTCCCCTGATACAGCGCTGCGTGCGAAATCCGTAGAAAGTTTTCGCGCGGAGTTGCGCCGTTGTCACGCACTGGGCCTCGACGCACTGGTTTCACACCCAGGCAACTTTATGGACGATCGCGCGAGCGGGCTCGCGCGCAACGTGGACAGCATTGCTGAAGCACTGGAAGCAGAACCGGGTGACACGCGATTACTGATGGAGCTCACGGCGGGACAGGGCACAGTGCTCGGCGGCACGTTCGAAGAAATGCACGCCCTCGTGAGCGGCCTTCCCGTAACATTGGCCCGTCGTGTTGGAGTCTGTCTCGACACCGCGCACATCTGGGCGGCCGGGTACGACCTGATCAACGACTACGATGGTGTCTTTGCGCAGTTCGGCGATATCATCGGATTCGAACGACTGGGCTGTCTGCATCTCAACGATTCGAAGGCAGCGCTCGGCTCACACCTGGATCGGCACGAACTGATTGGTGAAGGCACAATCGGCGCCGATGCATTCCGTTGCATCATGGAAGACGAACGCATGGCGCAGGTACCGCGCATCATCGAAACGCCCAAGGGTGATCTGCCAGCCGCGACCGATTCCCGCATGCTGTCGCTGCTGCGTTCGTTTACTCTCGCGTGAAGATGACGCCGAGTGCCCGGGAGACGTCTGCGGTGAATCCAATCACAGCGCCGCTGGCATCGCGCGTGAAGAGCACGCGCAGCCCCGCGGGACCTGCAAACTGATCGTTCCCGACCGCGCGAAGGGGTGCGATGTCGCCGCTCCATCGTGCGAAGGTCAGTCCGGAACCTCCAGCGCGAATCGTCCAACGCGCTGCGGCCTCGTCACTGGTGTAGACGCCGGCAAACTCTGCGAACGTCGTGGAGTCGTAGGCGACGCGCACAGGCGCGATCGGCGCTGACGTCGATGGGGTCGCACTGACAAAGGGCAACGTGCCGTCGAGCAGGCGGCGCGCCAGGACCTGCGGTGACGCATCACCGCGGTTGCACAACACGGCGACTCGAATGTCGGCATCAACGAAGCGCGCGAGGAATGCGCGGTAACCAGCGGTGGCGCCGCCGTGGTACACGGCGCGTACACCGTAGACATCACCGAGAAACAGGCCGCCCCCGTAGCCGGCGCCCGCACCGTCGCGCAGCCGTCCCTCGTCCTGCATGCGCGTTGACACACTCGGATCGCGGAGATTGCCCGACGCGAGCGCGTTCGTCCAGCGCTGCAAATCACCCACCGTGGTGAGCAAGCCACCGTTTCCGTGCACGTGCTCGAACGGCATATCCAATCGCCAGCCACCCGTTCCGGTGGGCGAATACGCCTGCGCGCGTCCGGCCACCAGTCGCGATGGATCGTCACGCCAACTCGTTGCCGTCATGCCAAGCGGCGCGAAAAACTCCCTTCGCGTGAACTCCGCAAACGACACGCCGCTCACGCGATGCACCAGGATGGCGAGCAGATTGTAGCCCGTGTTGGTATAGCTGAACTCTGCTGACGGGGGATGGTTCAGTGCACGCTGCCGCGATGCAATCGTGAGCGCATGCTCCTGTCGATGATCACGCGTACCCCGCGGCCAGCCTTCGAGCTGTGCGACGGCTCCCCAGTCGCGAAGGCCACTGGTGTGCTGCATGAGGTGACGCAGCGTGATCGGTTCCTCGTAGACGGGAATCTCCGGAAACCAGCGCTGCAGCGTGTCATTGAGGGAAAGCGCGCCGCGTGCTTCGAGTAACAGGACCGCCGCGGCGGTCACTTGTTTGGAGACGGAACCTGCCTCGAAGATGGTCGCGGGTGTGATGGCGGCCCCGTGTTCGAGCTCGGCGACTCCCCAGGCACGCGAGAGCAACGTCTGGTCGCCGCGGCGCACATCAACCGCGCAGCCCGGGGCAAGAGGACCAGACATCGAACCGAAAACACTATCGGCGCGCAATGCGAGCGCACCGTCCTGTGCGCGAGCGTTCGACTCTGGTATGAGCAACGCGATGGCGACCGCCAGCACTACAGCCGAAGAAGACGTACAGCGCATGAGTGCCGGGCGGGAGTTGTGAGGCAGAGCGAAGCGCAAATGAACCTTGAGGCTGCGTGGTCGTTCAGGCATCTTACTCCTCCTGCACGTAAACGATAGACCGAACACAAACCGTCAGGGGTCACCGGCGCGGAATCCGCGAACGTGGCCCCTCTCCCCAGATTCTACGGCAACGCGCCGACTCGTGTCGCGCGCGCTGCACTTCGAGAGGGTCGCGACACGCATGGCGACACAGATCATCCCCGACACTTCGTCACGCGGCAGCGCGGACGGCCTTGCCACGCAGGGGCTCGCGCCCTCTGGCCAGGTGCATTGGAATCTCATTGCACCCGAACTGGTTGAAGCCGCGATCCGACGCGGTGAAGGGCGGCTGGCGGCCATGGGTCCGTTCGTTGCCGAGACGGCACCACACACCGGACGCTCGCCGAATGACAAGTTTGTGGTGCGCGAGCCTGGCAGTGAAGCCGATGTCGATTGGGGAAAGGTCAATCAGCCCATGGATCCGGCGCACTATGACGCGCTGCTTGCAGACGTTCGTGCCTACCTCAATGAGCTGCCGGAGCTGTTCGTACAGGACCTGTACTGCGGCGCTGATCCTGCATCGCGACTGAACGTGCGTTATGTGTTGCCGAATGCATGGCACGGCAACTTTGTGCGCAACATGTTCATTCGACCGCCGCTTGAAGAGCTGGCGGGCTTCACGCCGAACTTCACGGTGTATCACGCGCCGGAGTTTCAGGCAGATCCGGCGAAGCATGGCACGCGTACCGGGACGTTCATCGTACTCAATCTCGCGGAACGCACCATTCTCATTGGCGGCACGCGCTACGCCGGAGAACTCAAGAAGTCGATGTTCACGGTGATGAACTACCTGTTGCCGAAGCGTGGACAGCTCTCCATGCACTGTTCAGCGAACGTTGGCCGCAACGGCGACTCGGCGCTCTTCTTCGGACTGTCCGGCACCGGCAAGACCACGCTCTCCGCCGATCCCGACCGCAGTCTCATCGGCGACGATGAACACGGCTGGACCACAGAAGGGATTTTCAACTTTGAGGGTGGGTGTTACGCGAAGGCGATCAATCTGTCCGCGGAACAGGAGCCGGACATCTACGCCACCACGCGCATGTTTGGCACCGTGCTTGAGAACGTGGTGCTCGATCCGGTGTCGCGTGAAGTACAGTTCGCCGATCAATCGATCACGGAAAACACGCGCGTGTCGTATCCGCTGCACTACATCCGCAATCATGTGCCGAATGGACGTGGCGGCCATCCGAAGCACGTCGTGTTTCTCACGGCCGATGCGTTTGGCGTGCTGCCACCCATTGCCAAGCTCACCGCTGAGCAGGCGATGTTCTATTTTCTCTCCGGCTACACCGCGAAAGTCGCGGGCACGGAGCGTGGTGTGACCGAGCCGCAGGCAACTTTTTCGGCGTGCTTTGGCGCCGTGTTTCTGGTGTGGCACCCCACGTACTACGCGGAGATGCTCGGCAAGCTGCTGGCGCAGCACGGATCACAGGTGTGGTTGGTGAACACCGGGTGGAGCGGCGGTGCGTACGGTGTCGGCAAGCGCATGAAGCTGGGGCACACGCGCGCCATGGTGCGAGCGGCAGTCGCTGGCGCGCTCGACAACACGCCGACGGTCGCACATCCGATTTTCGGCTTGCACATGCCCACCGAGGTACCGGGTGTCCCACGCGAGGTGCTCGACCCGCGCCGCACGTGGAGCGATGGCGCCGCGTATGACGCGCAGGCAGACAAGCTGGCCGGCATGTTTCACGCGAACATCACCAAGTTTGGAGATGCCGTGAAGCCACAGATTCTTTCTGCCGGACCACGCCGCTGATCACTGGCGCGCCCTTGGACATTCTTCGCGATCCGCTCTGGAATAACATCCGGCTGGACGCAACGGCGCTGGCGCTGCTCGACACTCGTGTCGTGCAGCGTTTGCGTTATGTACGCCAACTGGGGCTCGCGTACCTCGTGTATCCGGGTGCCACGCACTCACGGTTCGAGCACGCGCTGGGTGCGCACCATCTGGCCGGTGAAGCCTTGCGCCTGCTCGACGAACAGGGGCAGCTCAATGCTGCGGCGCGGGAAGAGGCACCCATCGTACGCGCCGCCGCGCTACTGCACGACATCGGCCACTATCCGTTCTCGCACGCGTTGGAAGAGATCGGCGCGACGCACCACGAAGAGGTGGCCAGGCCCCTGCTGCTGCAGGGCGAGGTCGCGCGCGTACTGCGAGCGACACTTGGCGCTGACGCACCGGAGCGCGTGTTCGCGCTGATCACGGGCCGGAGCACAAGTCCGCTCCAGGGATTGATCTCCGGATCGCTCGATCTCGACAAGATCGAGTATCTCAAGCGCGACGCCCACATGTGTGGTGTGCCATACGGGGAAATCGATGTCGACCGACTGCTCAACTCGCTGGTGCTGGTTGCATCACCGACGACCGGGGCGCCGGGTATCGGTGTGCGCGAGAAGGGATTGTCTGCGCTCGAGTCACTGCTCTTTGCGAAGTATCAGATGTTTCGCAACGTGTATTGGCACCATGCGGTGCGCAGTGCCACGGCCATGTACAAGCGCCTCGTGGCCGAAGCACTGACTGCACAACTGGTTCAGGAATCGGAAGTCGCGCGCTTTACGGACGAAGGACTGTTGTATCATCTCGACGCGCTGCCATTGCCGCCTGTGGCGCGTTCATTGCTCGACAGTTTGCGGCACCGACGCCTCCACAAGCGTGCGCTTGAGCATCCGGCGGCCACTCTGGGCGAAGGCACGGGGGAATGGCTGGCCTCTGACTACGCGCTCACGCGCCGCGTGGAGGACGCCCTGGCGCTTGAACTGTCCATGGCGCCCGGCGCCGTGCTGCTCGACTATCCGGTCAAGACGCAGATGCTCGCGTTGGACCTGCCACTGGTGCGACGCGACGGGAGCGTCGAACAGTTAACGGATCGGGGATGGGAAGGCGCGATCAATCTGCCACGGCTGAGCGACGAACTCTATCGATCGGCGCGTCGCTTGCGCGTGTTCACGACCGACAGATCACCGGTGCCTGAGGGACCGCTACTGGCGCTCGTGGCCATGTCAGCCGAGGAGATCGTCGCTCGGCTTGACCGCGGGCACCGCCTACTCGGCTGACGAACGGTCGGCCGCGCGCGCTTCGGCCAGCTTGCGCGCGATGCCACGATAGAACGCCGCGTCATCAGGTTTGCCGTCTTCATCCAGCGTCAACGCGCAGCGTTCCAGCGCGAAGAGAATGTTGCCCAGATACAAGTCTGCCACTGCGCCGACCGAAGCCGGCGCCGGTGTGTCAGCCATGACTGGGAACAGGGTGCTCGCCGGTGGTTCGCTCGCTCGACGACACGGAGACGGACACGGTGAGCACCTGGACGACAATGGCAGTGATGTTGTCCAGACCGCCGCGTCGATTCGCGTCGGTGATCAACGCGTGGATCTGCTGTCCGGGCGTGCCGCGCGTTTCCATCACCTTTTGCAGGTGCGCATCATCGACCATGCCGGTGAGACCGTCTGAGGCGAGCAGGAAGGCATCACCAGCCTTGAGTTCGCCGTGCAGGATGTCGGGCTCAACAGCGGCGTTCGCGCCAACACAGCGGGTGATCACATTGCTGTAGGGATGATAGCGCGCCTGCTCCGGCGTGAGAAAACCGGCGTCCACCTGCTCCTGCACGTACGAGTGATCCTTGGTCAGCTGTCGCAGGACACCGTCTCGCAGCAGGTAAATGCGGGAGTCCCCGATGTGACCAATGACCCAGTGCGATTGCCCTAGCAGCAAACACGAGGCGGTGGTGCCCATGCCCTGCTTGTCGGCCTCAACGATCGTCCGTTCGAAGATGGCGCGGTTGGACATGCGCAGCGACTCGGCCATGATCTGCAGCGCGTGTGCACTTGCTGCGTCTCGCACATCCGCGAGTTCGCGCGCCACGATCTGCACGACCATTTCGCTCGCGACTTCACCTGCGGCATGACCGCCCATGCCGTCGGCAACGATAAAGAGCCCACGCTCCTGATCGGCATCAGCATAGAGGCTGTCTTCATTGCCTGCTCGAATACGTCCGACATCGGTGCCGGCGGCGACGGATAGCTGCACGAGGTTGGTCGATCGGGTCCCGAACGGAAGGTGACGAGACAGCGAGACCCCGCAGGGCTGATTCGCTGCTCGCGCGCTACGCCGAAGCTACGTGGAGGTTGCGGGGGTTGGCAAGCGTGCGGGAGGTCGGGATGTGCGTCCGGTGCCTGCCGCAGTGCCGCTCTCGAGGCGGAAAAGGCGGTCATACTGCCCCGCCTGCGCCAGCAACTCCCCGTGAGCGCCCCGCTCCATGACCTCGCCGTGATGCAGCACCAGGATCTCGTCCGCGTCAGCGATGGTGCTCAGCCGGTGCGCGATGGCAATGGTGGTGCGGCCCCGCATGAGCGTGGCCACGGCACGCTGGATGTCCGCTTCGATCTGCGAGTCAACCGCGCTCGTGGCCTCGTCGAGGATCAGGAGCGCCGGATCGGCGGCGACAGCCCGCGCGAAGGCCAGCAGCTGCCGCTCGCCAACACTGACCCCTGCCCCGCGCTCGGAGAGCACGTGCGACCAGCCCCCTGGCAGCCGGGCGATGATCCGGTCGGCACCGACCCGCAGCGCCGCGGAATCAAGCGCCACCTGATCAAGCGGCGAACTGAGCCGGATGTTGCTCGCGATATCGCCGGCAAAGAGAAAAATGTCCTGTTGCACATAGCCCATCACGGCGCGCAGCACATCGAGCGGCACCGCGCTGATCGGGTCGCCATTCAGCAGGATGCGGCCGCGCTGCGGCTCATAAAAACGCAGCAGCAGATTGACGATGGTGGACTTGCCAGCGCCGGTGTGACCAACGAGCGCGAGCGTTTGCCCGGGTCGCACGGTGAACGATACGCCGCGCAGGACCCATGAGGGCTCCTTGCGTGGCGCCGCCGAATCGTCGGCCGTCGGCGCTTGCGGTGCGGCCGACCTCCTGGCGGTCGGGAGGCTCGAACTCGCATTCGGCACGTCGAGCTGCAGCGCATCATCAGACACGCCCTGCCTGTCCTCATAGTGGAACCACACATTCTCGAATGTGATGGTCACTCCGGCACTGCGCAGTGCCGCCACGCGCGACTCGCGATCAGGCGTCACGCCGGTCCCCGTGGTAGCCGGCGTATCGAGCAGCGAAAAAATGCGCTCTGCTGCGGCCATGGCCGCCTGCAGAATATTGAACTTCTCCGACAGGTCCTGCAGCGGCTGGAAGAACCGCCGCACCAACTGCAGAAACGCTGCCACCGTGCCCACCGTGAGCGCAGCATCCTGCACACGGGAGCCGCTGGCGACGACCAGACTGGCGAGCGCCAGCGTGGTGAGAAACTCGATCACCGGAAAGTACAGCGCATACACACGGATCGAGCGCAAATGGGCGTCGAGATGCGCGTTGTTCAGCGCATCGAATCGGCGACGTTCGTCTGGCTCGCGTCCAAAAAGTTGCACGACGCGCACACCGGCAATGCGCTCCTGCAGATAGGCGTTGAGCTGTGCGAGTTGTGTGCGAATCTCACGATACGCACTGCGCACGCGCGTCTGAAACAGGCGTGAGACCGCGAACACCATGGGGATGACCACGAACGCGGCGAGCGCCAATCGCCAGTCAATCAGCAGCATCACCATACTGATCGCACCGAGCGTGAAGAGGTCGCCGAGTCCGGCAACCACCCCGGAGGTGAAGAGTTCGTTGAGCGCCTCCACATCACTGGTGCTGCGCGTCACCAGGCGGCCCACCGGCGTACGATCAAAAAACGAAACAGGAAGGCGTTGCAGGTGCGCGTAGAGCTCGAGGCGCAGGTCGCGCATCACCCGCTGCCCCAGCAGCGCGGTGAGCAGTGTTTCCGCGTACGTTGCGGCAAATTGAACTACCAGCACGACGGCGAACGCAGCTGCCGCCAGCGTCACGACACTGTAGTCGCGCGCCGGCAGCGCCGAGTCAATCACCCAGCGGGTGAGCAGCGGTCCTACCAGCTGGAGCCCCGCCTGAAGCACAATCAGCACGAGTGCTGCGGCAACCAGCAGGCGCCACGGTTTGACGTACGTGAACAGCCGACGAATCAGCCGCGCGTCGTACGTGCGGCCCGGCCGGCTGTCGCTGCGGTCAGTGGCGGAAGACATGGGCGGGAATCTAAAGCGTCGCTCCGATAGTTTTGGTGCGTGGACCTCACTCAATGAAAGACTTCATCAGGATACGCGGCGCGCGGCAGCATAACCTGCAAAGCGTGGACGTGGACATTCCCCGCGCGGCACTGACCGTGATCACCGGGCCCTCGGGTTCGGGGAAATCGTCGCTCGCGTTTGATACGCTCTACGCCGAGGGACAGCGTCGCTACGTGGAATCGCTGTCGGCGTATGCACGGCAGTTCCTCGAGCGCATGGAAAAGCCTGATGTGGACTACATCGAAGGCATCTCGCCCGCGGTGGCCATCGAGCAAAGCAACCCGGTGCGTTCATCGCGCTCCACCGTTGGCACCGGCACCGAGATCTACGACTACCTTCGCCTCTTGTGGGCGCGGGTGGGGCGCACGTCTTGCCGCGTGTGTGGACGCGAACTCAAACCCGATACGGTGGAGTCCGTCACGGACGCGGTGCGCGCGCTGCCGGCCGGCACGCGGTTTCTCGTGGCCGCGCCGCTCGTGCGATCAGCGCTTGTCACTCACGACGTGCTTGTGGAGAATCTGCGAGCTCGCGGATTCGTGCGTGTGGCCATTGATGGCGACGTGTTGCACCTCGATGAGTTGGGCGAGCGGAATCTCGCGCAGTCGTCGGATGTGGTGGTGGTGATTGATCGGTTGCGTGTTGATCCGGGGGAAACGGCGCGACTGGCAGATGCCGTGCAAACCGCGTTTCGTGAAGGCGACGGTGATCTCCACATTCTGTTGCCCGAACCGGTGGCCATTCCGGTCTCGGTCCCCGCTGCCGGCGCACATCCGGCATCGGCGACCACCTCGCTCGTCACGCGTCTCAGGTACACGGAACGCTTTGAGTGCCCGGATGACGGCACACGCGCACCGCACCCGTCACCGCAACTGTTTTCGTTCAACAATCCGCGCGGCGCGTGTGCGACCTGCAACGGCTTTGGTGCCGTGCTCGGCTACGATGAAGCGCTCATTGTGCCGGATCCATCGCGATCACTGCGTGACGGCGCCATTGATCCGTGGACCAAACCGCGCTACGAAAAACAGCGGCGACTGGTGCTCGAGTTCGCGCGCACGCTCGGTGTTGATCCGGATGTGCCATGGTCACGATTGCCGGCCGCCGCCCGCGAACAGCTGTTGCGTGGGAGCAAGCGACCGTACGTTGCCATTTTTCCGTTTCTTGTTGCCCTCGAGGAGAAGCGGTACAAGCAGTACATCCGAGTGTTCTTGCGCCAGTATCAGCGCGCGAATGTCTGCGCGGACTGCGGTGGCGCACGTCTCCAGCCCGACGCGCTCGCGGTGCGTGTCGCGGGTCAGCGCATCAGCGATATCGCCGTGCTCCCGGTTGAGGAGTTGCGTGACTGGATCGATGCACTCACGCTCAGCAGCACGGAACATCTGATCGCCGACACCATTCTTCGTGAAGCACGCGCGCGCGTGCGGTTTCTCTGCGACGTAGGCCTCACCTACCTGACACTCGATCGCGCCACACGCACCCTCTCCGGCGGTGAAGCGCAACGCATCTCGCTGGCGAATGCGCTCGGCAGCGCGTTGGTGGACGCACTGTACGTGCTGGATGAACCATCCATCGGCTTGCATCCGCGCGATATGGAGCGGTTGTTAGGCCTGTTGCATCGGTTGCGGGATCGCGGCAATACGGTCGTCATGGTGGAGCACGATCTCGATGCCATACGTACGGCGGATCACATGGTGGAACTCGGTCCGGGTGCAGGCGAACTTGGCGGCAAGATCGTGTACAGCGGTCCGATTTCGCTGGCGGGCGAAAGTCCACTCACCGGGCAGTACCTCACCGGCGCCCGCACCATCCCGCTGCCCGCAACGCGCCGAGCCGCAGGACCGCGATGGCTCACACTGCGCGGCGCGACCGCGCACAATCTCTTCGGCGTTGATGTTCGCATTCCGCTCGGTGCGCTCACAGTGGTGACCGGCGTCAGCGGATCAGGCAAGAGCACTTTGGTCCATGACGTGCTGTATCGTGCGCTCGAATCACGCTTTGATGGCGAGAACTCCGCCAAAGAACATCTGGGAGAAACCGTCGGCAGCTTTACTTCGCTGGAAGGCACCGAGGCGCTCGATGCCGTGGTGCTGGTTGACCAGAGTCCAATTGGCCGCTCGCCGCGCTCGAATCCCGTCACGTATGTGAAGGCGTACGATGACATCCGCAAACTGTTTGCCGACACACCGCTGGCGCGTCAGCGTGGGTATGGACCCGGACACTTTTCCTTCAACGTGGCTGGCGGACGCTGCGACCACTGCGAAGGTGCCGGCGCACTGGAAGTCGAAATGGTGTTCATGGCAGATGTGTTCGTCCCGTGCGATCACTGCGCCGGTCGGCGATTCAAAGCCGACGTGCTCGAAGTCACGGTACGCGGTCGCAGCATTCACGACGTACTGCAGCTCACCATCGACGAAGCCATTCGCGCCTTTCCGCGGGAAGACAAACTTGCGCAGGCGCTGTGGCACGTGCAGCAGGTTGGGCTTGGATACCTGCGTCTTGGCCAACCGGCCACCACGCTCTCGGGTGGTGAAGCGCAGCGACTCAAGATTGCGCGCGAACTCGCGCTTACGGCGAAAGGCGGTGGCAAACGCCTCTACATTCTCGATGAACCCACCACAGGACTGCATCTCGAAGACATTCGTCGTCTTGCAGCGGTATTTACGCGCCTCCTCGACCAGGGACACACGCTGGTGCTGGTTGAACACAACCTCGATGTCATCAAACTCGCCGACTGGATCATTGATATGGGACCGGACGGCGGCTCGGGCGGCGGACAGCTGGTCGCGATGGGTCGCCCGGAAGCAATCGCTGCGTCACCGGTGTCGCACACCGGGCAATGGCTGCGCACCGTGTTGCCGGAGGGCGGTATTCCCGAAGCGGACGCCGTGTCGTCCGCCGCCGCCCGACGACCGCAGGCTGCTCGGCGCCGTTGATCGCACAATGACGCTTGACGGAAAGGCGTTGTCTGGTGACTATTCGGGATCTTCCCGAGTAGCTCAGTCGGTAGAGCAGGTGACTGTTAATCACCGGGTCGGGGGTTCGAGTCCCTCCTCGGGAGCTTTCGTATTCGGCACGGGTAGTTGGACGGTGCCTGCACGGTACAGCGGGGCGTTCGCCACGGCGGACGCCCCGCATCGCTTTTCACATCCCGTGCGGTTACGTCTTCCGCAGCGGATGTGCATCGCTCAAGTTGTGAGAGTGTGACGCCCGTCACATCGTAGGGTGCCAGCGCGTGCTGGGCTCGCGATTTCCCCTCAGATGTCCGCTGTGAACACCTGTCCGCGTTGCGGGGACCAGTTCGAAAGCGACGTCGCGTTCTGTCCAAAAGACGGGGCGCGTCTCTCCGCCGCTCGCGGCGAGGCCGATCTGATCGGCACCATCATCGCCGAACGGTACCGCATCACCTCGAATATCGGGGGGGGCGGCATGGGCCAGGTGTACAAGGCGGAGCATATCCGCATGAAGCGGCAGTGCGCGATCAAAGTGTTGCGCGCCAATCTTGCGGGCGATCCTGAAGCCACGCAGCGCTTTCAGCGGGAAGCGGAAAACGCCAGTCAGCTCAGTCACCCGAACGTCGCACAGATTTACGACTTCGGTGAACACGAAGGGTTGGTCTACCTGGCCATGGAGTTCATCGCCGGCGAATCACTGGCCGATATGCTGCAGCGCCAGTCCGCGATCCATCCGGACATTGCCGCCGATATCATCGCGCAGTCTGCCGCCGCACTGGAAGCGGCGCACACGCGTCATGTGCTGCACCGCGATGTGAAGCCCGACAACATCATGCTCGCCAAAAATCCTGACGGCACCTTTCAGGTGAAGCTCGTGGATTTTGGCATTGCGCGCGCGATGACCAGCAATGAACAGCGCGTCACGCGCACCGGGTTGGTGATCGGAACGCCCGAGTTCATGAGTCCGGAGCAGATTGCCGGTGAAGAGCTTGACGCGCGTTCCGACCTGTACGCGCTTGCGTTGGTGGCCTTTCAGTGTCTCACCGGCAAGGATGCGTTTCCTGCCACCAGTTCCAAGCAGAACCTGATCCTGCGCCTCACAAGCCGCCCACGTACGCTGGCCGAGGTGCGTGATGACATGCCGTGGCCGGAGTCGCTGCAGTATGTGTTTGACAAGGCGCTCGCGCCGGATCCGTCGGAGCGCTACGACTCGATTGGCCACTTCGCCGAAGAACTCTCCACGGCCATCAGCAGCATGACGCCGTCGGAGACATCGGCGCTGTATCGCAAGGCGCTCGATCAGCGCGTGGTGAGTGTGGCGTCGCGCACGCCGCACGGCGACTTGCGGGCCATTTCCAATCCATCGGCGGTACCGGCAGAAACAGTGCCCGGTCGTCCGGCGGTTCCGAGAGGCGCTACGGCGGCGAGTCAGCCCACGATTGAAGCAGCTCCGCCCACTGGCGCCGTACCAGGCACGACGCCCACCGGCCAGCCCGCGTATCCGCACGGATATCCGCCAGGCTATTCCACCGGTTACCCGCCCGTTGGGTACCCGCCGCCGCCAGGCTATCCGGCAGCGTACCCGCCAACGGCCCAGCCACAGCCGGCATACGGCGCGTATCCCGCGCCTGGCAGCGTACCCTACCCCACGACCGGATTTCCGGCCACGCCGGCGCAGCGGAATGATGCCGTGCCGCCCATGCTGCGTCGCCGTCCGCGTTTGCTGCCGTGGCTCCTGATGCTCGCCATCGCGGGCTACGGCTACCTCCTGGCCACCGGGCAAACCGCGCAAGCGAAGGCCAAGCTGGACTCCGTGATCGGCAATGTGCGCGGACTGATTCGTACCAGCTCCAGCATCTCGTCCGACGCACCAGCGTCGGCTGCGCGCCGGAGCGGTGATGCCGCGCCTTCAGCCAGTCGCGCGCCGGCTGCGTCCGGTGCAGCCTCGAGCGCGAACGACGCGACGGCAAACCAAGCGGACGGCACAACAGCCGCAGCTGGGGGAGACGCCACCACGGTGCTCACAGCGCCGCCGCCAGTGGTGAAGCCGCCTGTTGGCGATTCGCTCGGACGACCTCCTATTCCGCCGAGTTCACGCGAGTAATCACGACCTCGGCGCGCGCGCTTGCGTGCGAAAAGGAGTCGTCGTTTCGTGAACGTTTCTTCAAGGATTCACTGCATGTCATCATCAACCTTGCGCAGGCTGGCTCTGGCAATCTGCGTCGCCGGCGTAGCCAATCTGGCATCGGTAGCGCGCGTGGCACATGCACAAACTGCCGGTAGTGCACCGCTGCTCATCACGCCCACGCAGCTCGACAGTCTGCGAGCGCAGCGTGAACTCGTGGTGCTGCAGGTCGGCTCGCCCGCGCAGTTCACCAGTGGACACGTACCAGGCGCGCGTCCGGTTGCCCTCTCGGATGTCTCCACGCCGCGTGTTGCTGGTGCACTCACGCTCGAACTACCGGACACCCCAGCGCTCGAGCAGTGGGCGCGCTCCGTTGGCATCACCAATCACAGTCGCATTGTGGTGGTGCCAGGCACGGATACGCTACAATCGGCGACGCGCGTGTTTCTGACGCTGGCCTTCATGGGATTCGCTGATCGCACGTCACTGCTCAACGGCGGCGTGCGCGCGTGGAAGGACGCGGGCAAACCGCTCGATACGGGAGAGGCGGCGGCAATCGCGGCAACCACCGGACCGCTGCGCATTGTTCGTGACTCCTCAATCGTTGCGGTGATGGCCGATGTCGACGTCGCAACGCGCGAGTCGTCCACCGCCATTGTCGATGCGCGACTGCCGCAGTTCTACGCAGGTCAGGGCGGTGGGTATCCGCGCCCCGGGCATATTCCCACGGCGGTCAACGTTCCGCTGTCGTTGGTCAGCGAGAACGGACTCTTCAAGAGCAACGAGGAACTGCGCGCGCTATTCGCTCATGCCGGTGTGAAGCCTGGTGACTCGGTCATCACCTACTGTCACATCGGACAGCAAGCAACGTTGCTATGGTTCGTCGCGCGACAGCTCGGCTATAATGCGCGAATGTACGACGGGTCGTTTCAGGAATGGAGCGGAAGCGATAAGCCGCTGGCGTTGCCGCCGGCGTAGTCGGCTGACTACAACGTGCGCTTGCCGAGCGCGCTGGCGATCAGCTCGACTGCCAGCTCGGCGGTGCGATTCACGCGATCAAGCACCGGATTGATCTCTACCAGATCCATTCCGACCAGTCGTCCGGTATCGGCGAGCAACTCCATCGCCAGATGGGCCTCGCGATACGTCGCGCCACCAGGCACCGGCGTGCCAACACCGGGCGCCTCGCTCGGATCGATCCAGTCAGCGTCACACGACAGGTAAATGCCACCTGTGTCTGTACCGGCACGCTGAATCGCCTCGCGGAGAATCGTCGTCAAACCACGTTCGTCCACATCGCGCATCGTGTAGGCCCGAATGCCGAGCTCGCGAATCAGATCACGCTCCGCAGCGTCCACGTCGCGCAGGCCAACATACACCAGGTCCTCGGCCCGAATTGCGGGCGCGGGTGAGGATAACGCGGCCATCGCGGGATCGCCGTGCCCAAGCAGGTGCGCCACCGGCATACCGTGCACGTTCCCGGACAAACTCGACGCGGGCGTATTGATATCGCCGTGCGCATCAAGCCAGATCACGCCCAGACGCTGTCCCCGCTCTGCGAGTGCCGTTGCCGCACCAGCGACTGATCCGGCGCTCAAACTATGGTCGCCACCGAGCACAACGGGAAACTCGCCTGAGCGAATCACGTCGGCAGTGCGCGTGGCGAGCTCGCGGCACACGATCGTAATGGCCTCAAGCTCGGTGTCACCACCGGGCCGACGCACAGACTCACGCTGTGGCACCGGCAGATTGCCGTCGTCGTGCACATCACAGCCAAGTCGTTCGAGGGACGCCGTGAGGTTGGCGATGCGTAGTGCGGAGGGTCCCATGTCCACGCCGCGGCGCGAGGCACCGAGATCGAGGGGGACGCCGATGAGTCGAACCGTACGGTGCGCGCTGGTTTGCATGCAGGTAACCTGCGCGACTGACGCGTGAAAACGCCAGCCTGTGTGGTGGATGGCTGCGTGTCGACGGGCTAACTTTCGTGAGACTATTCCCGTCCCATCACCGTTCGCCACCGAGGCATGCCTGTGTCGTCAGGTCCGTCAGCAGAGTCCGCTCCCATACCGCGCGTTGGTGTCGTCATGGGCAGCGCCAGCGACTACGACGTGATGGCTCCGGCGTGCGAAACGTTGCACGAGTTGGGTATTCCCTATGAAGCGCAGGTAGTGTCGGCGCACCGCACACCGGACTGGCTCTTTCGTTACGCCGAAACCGCGCGCGCGCGCGGTTTGCACATCCTGATTGCCGGTGCCGGCGGCGCGGCGCACTTGCCGGGCATGCTCGCGGCGAAAACCACGCTGCCAGTGCTGGGTGTCCCGGTGCCCGCCACCGCACTCCAGGGTATGGACGCATTGCTTTCCATTGTGCAGATGCCAGCCGGTATACCGGTGGGGACATTGGCGATCGGTCGGCCTGGTGCTGCCAATGCGGCATTGTTCGCCGCACAGATTCTGGCGCTGCACGATGCTGACCTCGCCAGGCGCATTGCGGCACGACGCGAGGACAAGGCGCAGGAAGCGCTGTCTCGAACCCTGTCGGCTCCCGGTGCCATCCTTCCGGTGCCATGAGCGAATCAGCGGGCGACGCGAGCCTCGCACCTGATGCGACCATCCTGCCGGGTGCGACCATCGGGATTCTGGGGGGGGGACAGCTTGGCCGCATGACCGGCATGGCGGCGCGCAGCATGGGCTATGATGTGCACGTGCTCGATCCGGATCCGGCGTGTGCGGCCAGCGCGATCGCGTCGCGCACGATCACGGCACCATTCAACGATGCAGATGCCGCTGCCGAACTTGCCCGCGGCTGTGATGTGATCACGCTTGAAATCGAACAGATATCGCGGACGTCGCTGGAAGCCGCCGCGAAGTTCGCGCCGGTGCGGCCCGGCGCCCATGCCGTGTACATCATTCAGGACCGACTGCGCCAGAAGCAATGGCTGCGTGACCACAACTTTCCGGTGGGCGCGTTTGTTGCAGCGGACTCGGCTGAAGCGCTGGCGACGAGTGTTCGCGAGTTTGGCCCGTCCATCGCAAAGGCGTGTCACGGCGGTTATGACGGACGCGGTCAGGTGCGTCTGGCAGACGCCAGCGCCGCGCATGAAGGCTGGCGTGCACTCGGTGAACGCGCGTGTCTGGTCGAGCAACGCATCAACATTGCGGTGGAACTGTCGGTACTGGTGGCGCGCAGTGCAACAGGCGAGCAGGTGGTGTATCCACCATCGCGCAATCACCACACCAACGGTGTGCTCACGTGGAGCGTGACTCCGCCGGAGTTGCCACACAGCGTGGTCGCGGCCGCCCTGGCACTCGCACCGGCAATTGCGACGGCGCTCGACGTTGTTGGACTGCTGGCCGTCGAACTGTTTCTCACCACGGACGGGCAATTGCTGGTGAACGAACTCGCACCGCGTCCGCACAACACCTATCACCACAGCGAACGTGCGTCGGCTACCAGTCAGTTCGAACAGTTGGTGCGAGCGGTGTGCAATCTTCCGCTTGGCGATACCTCGCTGCTTGCGCCGGGAGCGATCGTAAACCTGCTCGGCGATGTATGGTTGCAGCCGACACCGCCCGACCTCGCGTTTTGTCTGGGTGTCCCCGGCAGTCGTGTGCATCTCTACGGAAAAGGCGAAGCACGACCTGGACGCAAGATGGGACACGTCTCCAGTGTTGGTGCCTCGTCGCAGGAGGCGCTGAGCCGCGCACTCGCGTGCTACCGGCGCCTCTCGCCAGAAAGCGCGGTGGCCGCGGGGCTTTCGGGCCCGCCACCGCAACTCCGC
>JBGTOG010000246.1:0-24924 GCA_041742675.1 Gemmatimonadaceae bacterium
GGTGCGGAAGCAGGTCCTGGGCATGGCGAATCGCGCCCCGACGCCGATGGAGCTGGAGCGGATGAAGCAGCTCGTGGGCCGGGCGATGCGCGACGGCGCGTTAGGCCTGAGCACGGGGCTCCTCTACGTTCCCGCCAACTACGCCAGTACCGAGGAAGTGATCGAGCTGGCAAGGGTCGCGCGCAGCCACGGCGGGATCTACGTGACGCACATGCGCGACGAGGCGCGCGGGCTCCTGGACTCGGTGCGTGAGGCGATTCGTATTGCCCGAGAGGCACGCATTCCGGCGCAGATCAACCACCACAAGGCCGCAGGCGCGGGACAGTTCGGCTGGAGCGTGAAGACGCTGGCCATGATCGACTCGGCGAGTGCCGAGGGGCTCGACGTGACGCACGACCTGTATCCGTATGCGGCGGGAAGCACAGGCTCCGGGGTGCTGTTTCCCCAGTGGGCGCTGGCTGGCGGTGTCGATTCGCTGCGGGCGCGTGTCAACGACCCGCCGACGCCGGACACTTCCGCACATATGCGCTCTCGAAAACCGGCTTCGCGTAGCTGGTGCGCGAGGAAGTGTGGCGCAATACCCTCTGCACGCAGCACGATCCATTCAGTTGACGCAATCTGCGGCAGCCCACACTCCTCTCCTACCACCCACACGCGATTGATCCGCGGGTTGATCTTGCAAAGCAGAACGTCCCCCGATCTGACGCGCTGCTTATTGGATCCTACGTCCTTGCCTCGTACAATCTCGGGCACGCCTGAGGGGAATGCAGGTACGCTCCACAGCTCGAACTCCTGCTCGGGGTAGTGTAGAGGCTCAATGCCGCGACGCTCGGAGGCGAATAGGTCGCCGAGCCTTAACCTCGTCCAGCCAGCGGGCAAATCGGCCTGTTCACTCACGCGACGCCCTCAGGCTCACCTGACGGCGCCAGCGCCTCGCTCAGCGCCGCCATCTCCTCCATCGCCTCTCGCAGATTCGCTATGATTCCTGCCGCGATCTCCTCTGGATCCGCCAGGTTGTCGTGCCGTTGTGCGTTCTCATCGCGCAGCCACGCGATGTCAAGGCTGTCCCCCCGCGCCCGAACCGCCTCTCGAGTGAAGCACCGAAACCGCCCGCCTTCGCCCTCATCCGCACGCTGCGTGCCACCTGATGGATCCGCCCCGTACGCCGCCTCGAACTCCGCGAAGTGCGCACGCCTGAGGGGCGTCCGCTTGCCAAAACTCGGCATGTTTGCGCGCAAATCGTAAACCCACGTCCGCTGCGTGTTGCCTGTGTCTTTGCTTGACGGCCCGCGGGTGAAGAACAACACGTTCGTTTTCACCCCCTGTGCGTAAAAGATTCCGGTCGGCAGCCGCAGGATCGTGTGAAGGTCGCACTTGTCCATAAGGTCCGCGCGGATTTGCCCCCCCACTCCCTCCTCAAACAGCACGTTGTCCGGAAGGACCACGGCGGCTCGCCCGCCCGGCTTCAGCCCGCGATAGATGTGCTGAAGGAAGGCGAGCTGTTTGTTGCTGGTGGGGAAGGTGAAGTCGTCGCGAGTTGGCCGCCCGCCGCCCTTCTTGGTGCCGAACGGAGGATTCGTGAGCAACACGTCGGCCTTGGGTAGAGCCGCACCGTCAGATGAGAGGGTATCGCCGAGGTGCAAGTGCATGCCCTCAATGCCGTGCAACATGGCGTTCATGAGCAGCAGCCGCTGTGTGTCCGGCACCAACTCCATGCCGTGGAATGCGTCGCGGCGTTGAAAACGCTGCCCCGTTTCATCGAGCGCGAACAGGTCGTCGGTGTGCTGCTTCACCCACCGGTCCGCGATAATGAGGAAGCCGCCGGTGCCGGCCGCCGGGTCTTGAACTATCTCGCCCGCCTTCGGCTGCATCAACGCAACCATGCTCTCGATGAGGGGGCGAGGCGTGAAGTACTGCCCGGCGCCACTCTTGGTTTCGTTCGCGTTCTTCTCAAGTAAGCCTTCGTAAAGGTCGCCCAGACCTTCCGTACGGGCTGAGTACCAATCGAGTCCGTCGATGTCCTGGACTAGCTTCTTCAGGTTGCGCGCCTGCCGTAGCGTAGTTCCGGCATTCGCGAAGATCGCCTGCGTCAGCGAAGAACCGTGAGTGCCCAAATGCACCAGCGCTTTACGATAAAACTCAAGCTGCTCAATTCCGTCCTTAGCCACGAGATCGGGCCAGCGATACCCGGCCGGGAGTTGCTCTGACGTACCGGTTTCCTGAGTCATTTTCAGGAAAAGCAGATACGTCAGCTCCGTCACGTATTGGTGGTACGTGATGCCATCGTCGCGTAGCACATGACATAGCGCCCACAGGCGTTGAACAATTTCTTGGGTATGCATCGCTTACGTGAATGAGTGTGTTAGTGACCAGAAGATACCACGGCGATCACGCGGGGACTTTCCATAACGCGTCCTGAAGATCACCCGCCACCTCGAGCAGCCTACCCTCGAAGACGCGGTTCAGTCGGTCGAAGCCACCGCCCTGCTCGCGGAACTGCTCGCGGTCTAACGCCTCTCGGTCTACCACGAGCTCTCGCTCGAGCTGCTGCCCGATGCGTCGCAGCCATTTCCGCTGCACGTCCGTCCATCGTTGACGCGCGAGCAGTCGTTCCACAGCCTTGGAGACTCGCTCGGAGTAAGGTACGAGCGCGTCACCGAGCGCCAGGCGTCGAACGTAGCCGATGATGCTGGCGGCGATATCGTGATTGGTCAAATCACGAAACGCAGCACGGAGCGCCGCTTCCGGATAGCCCGCTGTATCCAGCGCGAGACGCAGCTCGCGAAGCTGCGCACGTGTGAGTTCACGTGGTCGTTGCGTGACGACAAGCAGCGCTGGAATCTCGTTCAGGTGATCGCGGAGATATTGTGCGAAGGCCTCGAGATAGTCTTCAGGGCGCTGGCGAAGTCCGCCGGCGTCTACCCCATATCCGTGTTCAACTGAACGCAACTCGTCATCATGGTCGGAGACTGCGAGCCGCGAGCCTCCGAGCCCATGCCTGTCGAGGACATCTACCAAGATTGGCCGAGTGGACAGGAACGCCGCAGCATCGCCTGGTGTCGCGCGGCGCAGCCGCTCGATTAGCCCCATGATTCCCTTCGGCTCTGTGGACGGGGCGTCTGCTCCAGCGGCGGCATCGACCAGTTCCGACGCTTCCCGAAGTCGTTTGCGTCGACGCCGCAGTGCGGCAATCAGCTCTTCGTGCAATGTCTTCTGCGCGTCCTCAGCCCCGCTAGCAACAGCTCGCTCCAAATCCGCGACCAAGGAGGAAATGGACACCGCGCCAGACTGGACGACAGGCTTCATCGCCGTGTACGGCTCCAACGCCGCATACAGGTCGACGGCATCGTAGATGTGAAAGACTTCCTTGTCCTCTCCCGGACCGAATAGATCGGGACGGAGGCGTGTGGCACGACCGAGCATCTGCTCGTAGAGAATGCGACTCCGCACCCGTCGAAGAAAGACCAGATTCAGGATGTCGGGGACATCCACTCCCGTCGTGAGCAGGTCGACGGTAACGACGACGGATGGACGGCGCTCATTCTTGAAGCGCCGAATCAACTGTCTCGGATCATCGGCAGCCGACGTGATCTTTGCGACGGTATCGTTCTCGATTGGTCCGTAGTGCGCCTCGAAAGCCTCGGTGAGCAGGCGGACGATGAGATCGGCGTGCGCGTCGGTGGCCGCGAAGATCAGTGTCTTGCCCGGAAGCGAGGGATCAATGCGCTGCGCGAGCTCGGTGCACACGACACGATTGAAGCTCTCGGTAATGACCTTCCGGTTAAAATCTTCAACCTCGAACGAAAGTTCATCGGGCGTCGTGAATAGCTCCGCCTGCGCCTTCCCGGTGTTGAAGATCGGGACCTGCTCTCCGGCCTTCCAGCGGATGCCATCCTCGGCAAGCGCGGTCACGATGCGCACAGGCGGCTCATGGTCAACGAGCCAGCCGTCGACAACGGCTTGTCGGTACGAGTACGTGAAGACGGGTGCGCCGAAGATCTCCGTTGTATGCAGCGCAGGTGTGGCGGTGAGTCCGATCTTCACTGCGTCGAAGTGGTCGAGCACGCGTCGGTACTTGGAGAGGAAGTCAACCTCGTTGCGAATGCCCAGCTCTGCATCTCCGAGCTCCTTGTCGAGCACATACCCGCGATGCGCTTCATCGACGACAATGCAGTCGTACGTGTCCGTCGGGAGTGGTGCCTCACCTTCGCCGGCGAGCATCAGGCGGCGCACCATTCCCTGGACCGTAGCAAGATGAAAACGGGTGTCCTGGTCCGGCCGCAGGTCACCCAGTTCCTTCACGTCGTACACGTCCACAAATCGTTGCAGACCTTCCAGCCGTACCGTTTGAAACGCTTCGAGCGCCTGCTCACCCAGCGTCGTCCGATCAACGAGGAACAGGACTCGTCGGAAACGTCCTGCCTTGATTAAGCGGTAGACCAGCCCGAGAAGTGTGCGCGTCTTACCCGTACCCGTCGCCATCGCGAGAAGGATGTCGCGTTGTCCTGCCGCAATCGCTTGTTCGGACGCTGCAATGGCCGCGTGCTGGTAGTCGCGAAGGGGAAGGTATTCGCTTGGGGTCGCAGCGAGTGTTGCGTCGGCGTTCGCTGTGTCTTGCGCGAGCAGTTCGAGAAGTCCCTGAGGTGTGTACCAACCTTCCAGCGCGCGGGGGTGATTCGTCGATAGGCGCGCGTCGCGAAACCAGATGCCGCTCTGTTCCAGCAGTTGTCGCAGGTACGGTCGTCCATTGGTCGAGAAGTGAAATGGCAAGTGACACGGGCCTTCTGGTGCGGCACCCCATGGAGCCCCGGCTGACACCGAGGCGCCACCCATCGCGGCAAAGCCGCGAGCGTAGCGCGCCGCCTGCCCCAAGGCGGAACAGACGTTTTTGTTGTGCCGCTTAGCCTCCACCACACCGACCGCAACCAAGCCGGCGAAGAGCACGTAGTCGGCTGGCCCGTTGGCCGTCGGCCACTCTGCAATCGCCAGTTGCCGACCCTTCTGCGGACGCGCACCGGCGGAGTAGGTGAGCGTTTCGCTATCCGCGTCCCACCCGGCATCGCGAAGCTGTTGGTCGATCAAGCGGCGAGTGGCCGCCTCGTCGAGAACCAGAGCGTTCGCGGCGGTTCGCGCCTTTGTTTTGAGCGTCGCCATGGCCGGCTCCGCCATTGTCGCGGCGTTCTCTCTTACGCGCGCCAGTTCTGTGGCAGCGCGCTCGCGCTCTTCCGACAGCAGCCGCTCCATCTCAGACGCGAGTTCGAGGGCAGCCTCTTGGTCCGTCTGCGCAGCGGCCAAGCGTGCTTGATGGGCGGCAACCGCTTGCTCCGCTATCTGGGCGCGCTCCTCCGAGGCAGCGGAGGCGGCGGCCAGCTCCCCTGCCGCAACCGCATCTTGTCGAGCAAGTTCGAGGGCTTCGCGTAGACGCTGGATTTCGTCGCGAAGCTCCGCGGCTGGGTCGGCGGCCGGACGTGGCTGCACGAAGGGTCCCATTCGAAACGAGTTGTCCGCGAAGACCTGGTGATACCAAGCCGCGGCGGCGCGAGCGAGTCGCAGCACCGACACGGCGTCAGCGACGGTACCGGAAAACCGGTGAGCTGCCGCATTCCCGCTCTGCCGAATGGTGTGGAAGACTTCGGCCAGCTCGGCTCCGAGGACCCCTTCGTTCTCAAGGACACGGATCAACGAGAGTTGGGTATCGTGTGGCCCGGCCGTCATTCCGAGGCGGGCGGCGGCGGCCTGCAGAAGCGCCTCAGCCAACTGTCTCGACTTGAGGAGCGAGGAGTTCGGGTCACCGAGAGCGTACAGTTCTGCGAGGTCGCCAAGGCGGGCCAGCAATGGCTCCCGCAGGAAGCCAAAGTTGAGGCTCTTTTCGCCCACCCTCGGTACGGGGCGGGGGTGTAACGGCGATGCGGTTCCTCGCGAAGGTGGGTTGGGCGGCACGAGATAGGGAGGAGGCCTGGATCCTGTACCGGTTAACCCGGCTCAGCCAATCGGCCGATCAGCAGCAGCGTAAACATGGCACCTGTGACTGACACCTGACCAGTTCAACAAGCTCACTACTGCGGCGACACTTGTGCAATCCTCCCCCTGGAACCATCGCTCGCGTGAACTACAACCATGCAGTCCCCGACAAACGGTACAGCACGAAAATTAAGTTGGGCAGGCTATAACCGCGGTTCTATATGGGGTGTACAGGAAGGGCTGCGGGTGTGAACTTCAGCAGTTCCGGGCGCTCCGATACCCGTAGTCTCTGGTTCCCCATCCCACGTAGGTTTGGCTTCCCCAAATGTGGTTTACGCCTCTCGTAGCCCATACACCGTCTCGGCCGGCGTGTCGCCTAATGTCGCTGGCCTGCACTTGCCTTGCGTGCCGGAGGGCCGCTAGTGGCCCGGGCTGACCTGCTGCTGGACATTGTGCGAGCAGGTGCCGAAGGGAATCAGGAGCTTTTTCGAAAGGCTCTGGAGGCATTAGTCGCAGAGGAGCGTGGGAAGCAGCACACCGTCCTGGCTGACCGTTTGGCCGCTCACCTCAATCGGAGCCTGCCCGCGAGTCGTCCGTCACGAGCAGTCGCCGAATCCAACGGCGACCGGTCTGCGCTCGCCGAGGTGCACCCCAGTCGCACTTTGGCGGACCTCGTCCTGCCCGAAATCGTCAGGCAGGCGTGCTCGGAACTCATTGAGGAGCACCACCGCTCCGACCTATTGCGTGCGCACCATATTGAGCCCCGACACCGTGTGTTGCTCAGTGGCCCGCCTGGCAATGGAAAGACCACCTTGGCGGACGCGATAGCGTTTGAGCTGGCCTTGCCACTCTATGTGGTGAGGTACGAGAACATTATTGGAAGCTTCTTGGGTGAGACCGCGGTCCGACTCGCCAAACTTTTTTCCGTTATTCGGGCGGAGCGATGCGTTGTCTTTTTCGATGAGTTCGATGTCATCGGAAAGGAACGCGGGGACGTGCATGAAACGGGTGAAATCAAACGCGTTGTGAGCTCTCTGCTGCTCCAAATCGACCAACTGCCATCGCACGTTGTCGTAATTGCAGCGACGAATCACGAAGAACTGCTCGACCGAGCGGCGTGGCGACGATTTCAACTCCGACTGGCGCTGCCGCTTCCTACCAAAGCGCAACGAGTTCAGTGGTTGCGGCAGTTCGAACTGCGGTCAGACTTCTCTTTCGGATACAAGCTGGACAACTTGGCCCGACTGCTCGGCCCACTCAATTTTGCAGATCTGGAGATGTTTGCGCTTGATGTTCGTCGCCGATTTGTGCTATCGCTTCCGCTAGACGACGCGCGCGCAATCGTCGCCTCGCGTCTGAAGCAGTGGGCCAGTCGCCAAAGGCCAAAGGTTACACGCGCTGGAGCACGACGTGCCTGACCTTCCACTGTTATTGCTTCCTTCTCCCGCTCCGGCCGCGCGAGGCAAAAAGGGCGGCGGAGGCTCAGGTCCTGCACCGTTGGGTCAAGGACGGCAGCAAGCGAGACTTGGTCCAAGACTTGAAGAGCTAAGAGCTTCTTTCGAGTCCCGCCGCGTTCAACTCCAAACGGCCGCCGTTGGCGCGGTACCCGAAGACGTCTTGGTGATCGAGACGGCAGGAACCGTTGATGAGTTCGTGAAGGCGCTCCGCCGTATTGATGGTTTTGAGTTTCTTGCCGAGTACGATGAGTTGGAGGTTTCACCCGACGACGATTTCTATGCCGTCAAGAAAGAGCAACCCGTCGGATACACTGGCAGAGTGTATCTGGTCTTCACCAATCAAGCAGCCTTCGGTCAACTGCTGCGCCTGTGGGCGCTCTGGCAGTCCAACTCTCCGTTCGCTCGGGGACTTGCGAAGTGGCGCGACGTGTTCGCGTTGTTGCGAGACATTCGTCCATGGAATGCAACGGACCGACTGGAGGAGACCGGCGTACTTGATGATTGGTCGGAACGCGTTGAGAACGGTGAAGAACACGTGCCGTGTGAAATCGAACTTTGGTATCGAGACGATGTGGGAGTTCGACGTGCAGCCGCGAGCAAAGTGCGTGCCCGCGTTGCTGAGCTCAGCGGAATGGTGCTTCAGGAAGCCACGGTGGAGGGCATACGCTATCACGCGCTAGCAGTTCGTCTTCCCATTCAGGCGGTTCAACAGATACTTGACGTTGAATCACGCACCAATGTTCGTTTGGTCCAGAGCGAGCAAATTCAGTTCTTCCGTGCATCCGGTCAGATGGCCGTTCGCGATGACCCTGTCGGCACGGAGATCGGCACGGCGTTCGATGGGGCGCTGCCAGCCGGCGAGCCGGTCATCGCCCTACTTGATGGATTGCCACTGCAGCGCCATTCAGCACTCAATGCACGACTTGTCGTCGATGACCCGGACGGATACGAGCGGGGCTATCCCGCAAACGAGCGACGACATGGTACAGCGATATCCTCCCTGATTGTCTGGGGCGACCTGCATAACGGTCAGCGCGTTCCCATTTCGCAGCCCCTTTATGTGCGGCCGATTCTTCAGCCGAGCCTTCCTCCTACAGGGACGAATCTATCGGCTCATGAGCAGGTGGCGGAGAACGTTTTAATTGTCGACCTCATTTTTCGTGCGGTGCGACGTCTGTTCGAAGGCGAGAACGGAGATGCTCCAGTCGCACCACGAATTACCGTCGTGAATCTCTCAATCGGGATTAGAGACCGACCGTTTTCAGGAGTGCTAAGTCCGCTGGCAAGAATGCTCGACTGGCTCTCATGGAAGTACAACGTCCTCTTTGTCGTTAGCGCGGGGAATCACACAACGCCTGTCGAACTCGGCCTATCATGGTCCGAGTTGGAGGCGGGGCCAACAGATGCGATTACAACCGCCGTCATCAAAGCGCTTGCAGATGATTCGCGAAATCGACGTACGCTGTCGCCTGCGGAGGCGATGAACGCGCTTACTGTGGGATCTCTCCACGAGGACATGGATTCCGCAACGATACACGCAGGTACACATCTTGATCCCATTCCGCGCGGCCTGCCGAGCCCGTTAAATGCTCACGGCCCCGGCTACCGTCGCTCGGTCAAGCCTGACCTACTTGTCGCTGGTGGGCGTGTGCAATACCGACGGCCGGTATTTGGTAGTGCAACGCAGCTTTCACTTACCTCGGCGGCGTCTGCTCCCGGCATGCTCGTCGCGGCGCCTGGCCCGCAAGCCGCTGACCTTGCACATACATCGAGGAGTCGGGGGACGAGTAACTCCGCTGCGCTCCTAAGTCGGTCCGCGGCACTACTCATCCCGGCGATTGAAGAACTTCGCCAGAGCGAAGGAGCTGAAGCTCTGCAAGGCGTGTCGAATGCTGTGCTCGTGAAGCTGCTGCTCACACATGCGGCGCGATGGGAAACTGCGAGCGAAGCGCTTTGCGCCATCCTTCGAGTGCAACGTCGCGCAAAACTCACTGCAGCAACATTGACGCGATTGTTGGGGTTCGGCGGCGTCGACTCATCGAACATTGGCACATGTACACCCCACCGCGTGACTGGTATCGGGGGCGGAGTACTCTCCAAAGGCACCGGGGCGGAGCATAGATTCCCGCTGCCGCCATCCCTCAGCGGAAAGCGCGGCCGTCGTCGCATCACGGTCACACTTGCGTACTTCACCCCCGTAAGCCCGCTGAATCATCGCTGGCGTAATGCACAGCTCTGGTTTGAGACCCCCGACTCCAAACTTATGGTTAAGAGGGATGGTCCAGACTGGCAAGCATCGCAGCGCGGTACGCTTCAGCACGACACCTTTGAAGGCGACGCGGCCGTAGCGTTCATCGACGGCGACGAGCTTCTTGTGAAAGTAAGTTGTCGCGAGGATGCTCCCGGATTGACGGTTGCAGTGCCTTACGGTCTCGCTGTGACGCTCGAAGTCGATTCCTCCATCGGAGTCGAAGTCTACGAGGAGGTGCGGGAGCGCGTTCGTCAGCGTCTCCGTGTGCAGAGCCAGGGCGAGGAGTAGTTCGTAGCTTTTGAGATTGTACCGCAGAACGTCGTTCTCACAAGCACGCGGCAAAGTGCGCAGAGCGAACGCGAATGTAGTTCCAGTTTGGCCAGTCGGCAGGCAGCGGCTCTCGGCTACGCGCTAAGGTTTCGATGTCCGCATTGTGCTCCGCTCCACAGTTAAGCAATAAGTCGCCAGTAACTCCCTCCGCTCTAGCTGTCGCGAAAAGAGTCGCTACGAAATGAAGTGACCGACGATGGTGATTGGGGTGTCGTCCAGTTTTCCACGTCCCTTCGTACATCTCGACTTCCGCTTGGTCGCACATTCCGGCGCAGTCCACGCCCACGACCGGCAGCGCGAGTTCGAGTAACTGCTCTGCAAATCGTGGGTAGTCGCTTATGCCGCATGTGCCGCGTACGTCGCCGCTGACGACCCTTTCAGTGTAGTGCGGCTGCTGCTGGCCGTGATATACCCACTCTCTTCCCCCGTTGAAACCTTCCACCCCTGCTAACCGGACACCGGATTTGAATAGTCGGTCCGCGATTCTAACGTTGTCGTCAGTGCACGCGTCGCAGTGGTGAAATTCATCCAAGAGAAAGAGCGTCGGTGCGCCCGGATTCGTTCGTAGAACTCTTTGAATCATCGCAGGTTTGATAGAGTTAGCAAAAACGCTCACGGAGATTAGCGAAGTCGCGCCCCAGCCTCTTCGGTTGCCGCTTCGACCTCCTTCACGACATCGTGCAAGAACTGGTTGCGGTCTGGGGAAGGTGTGGAGTCCGGCACCGGCGCTGCCGACTCCACAATCTGCTCGCCGATGATGCGCGCGCGACGGAACGACGATCCGGTGCCGGCCTCGCTATATGCTGACTGCCACTGCGTCATGCGGGTGTGCCACACGCGGCGCGTCGCTAGTTCGAGCAATCGCTTTGCCGAGATATCCGCGAGCTTGTCGTAGGCCTCCTGCTTCTGGTCATCGGAGAGTGAGGCGCCATCCCAGGCGATAGGACTCTGAAAGAACCGATACATACTCTCGACGAGCTCTTTTCGAAGGTCGGCCACCGGGCGGAGGCTGTCGTATTCATCAGCCCAACCGGTAGCAAGCCGACGCGATAGCGCGCGCACGCGGGTCCAATGCTCTTTCGGAACTCCGGGGTTTGAGCGGAGGCCAAGTCGTGGTAACCAGTTGTCCAGATAACTTTCAGCCGCACCTCGAATAGCAAGTACGAGGTTGAGTCGGTCGTAGATGGGGATTCCATCGCCGATTTCCGGTCGTTCAATCACATTCTCAATGGCCGTCAGCAGACCGCTCAGTTGCCGCAATGTATCGCGACCAACCTTAGAGTTCGGCGCTATGTGCTCGTCAATTCGCGCAAGGAAAAATCGGGCATTGTCGATGCGCATGCGCAGCGCTCGTTCTGCGAACGGTCCCAGCTCCTCGCCAAGTGCCGCAAGCACGTTCTCCGCGGACGCGAGTACGTGGCGCGCTTTCGCTGACTCCGACGGCAGGTTGTCGCCGCGGACTTCGTCGAAGTGGGTGAACGCCAAGATCAACTTTCGGACGTTTCCCGTCGATACGATTTCGCGCATGACAGCCACCGGAGCAGCCTGCATCGGCTGCGCCGCATTATCTACCAACAACACGGCGTCGGCGATCTCGATACGCCGGCTGACCGCTGTCGCGACGGAAGAAGAGGACCGCGGCACGTGACCGAGTCCCTCCCCATCGAGCAGAACGAGGCGCGGTGCGGGCCCGTCCACCCACTCTGGCTGAAAGGGTCCTGCCACTCGAACACCATTGACCAGAGGCGTAAGAAGGCGTCCGAAGCGCGCGGCGTGGTTACTCGAGAATGTAGAGATCGCGCGGAGGAACTCGCGACGTAGCGGTCGCTCCCACTGGCCCTGCCACGACTGTGGCCACCCCTGCTTGGTCCTGGTGACTTTGCCGGGAGGCACTAGTTCGAATCGACGTTCGATTTCGACCATAAGTGAGTCCGCGACCGCATGGAACTCCTCTTCGTCGCGAAGGAGATTGTCGAGTTCCTCCTCGAATAGCTCGTCGAGTACCCGTTCGTCCTTGCTATCCATCGCAGCCAACTCGGCACGAAGGTTTCGTCCGAGACGCTCCGCCAATGCGCGCACTCGGAGAACCGCGTCCTTCAACAGGATGTTCGTCGAGTCCAGATCAAAGGCCGATGCGCCAGAATCGTCCTCCGCAGCGGTGTCATCGTCCTCGTCTTCCTCGAAACCGAAGTCGATGTCCTTCGCGGCGGTTCCTCTCCCCAGGACGTAACTGAAGCGGAATCGCTGATTGACGTGGTCAAGCAGCCGGCCAAGGACCGTTGCGTCTTCCATGCCCTTCGATGCGGCGAGCACGGCGGCAGAGATGCATTCTCCGAGATACTCGCGAACTTCATCCTCTGGTGTGAAGGTGACGACTGCGCGCCAAGGTCCCTCATCCAACACGATCTCGGTGTCGTGAATCGTGGTCTTTGCAGTGGAGGTCGAGGGGAACCGCTCGGTTTCCGGGTCTGTGCCGATGAGTTGCCGCAGCAGAGTTGTCTTTCCCGCACCCGTGGTGCCCAGCAGCAGGACGCGACGGTAATCGTCACTCGTGGTTGGCAGACGAATCACCGCGTCACGAGTGGCTGGTGCGTCCTGCTCCTCCGGTGTCATTTTGTAGTAGAAGATCTCAACAACCCGCGCATCGAATCGACGCTCGGCCTCTGCCCTTGCGGCAGCGTCGTGGAATCGCAGCTCGGCCAACAGTTCGTTGAGTTGCGCACGTAGTTGCTCAGCCTCGTCAAGATCGCGCGTGCCGAGGCCCCGACGAACGCGAAGGCCTGGCTTCCCTGTCGCGCCATCGACGCGAATCGGATGCCGGAAGATGATCGAGTACCCCGCGCGGTCTTGGTTCTGGCTGAGGCTGGCGATATAGAGTTTGTTGGCCATGTGCGATTCCCCGGTGGGGCTGAAGGGTCGAGCAGTCAAGGCTTGACGGCCCTTTGCTAGTTGTTCCAGTGTTGTTCCAGTTGCTCGAATACAAACGATACTTGGCGAAGTTTCCTGCGTCAAGCCCTGACCGGAACAACATCGGAACAACGCATATGGCCCGCTTGGGGTAGCAACGCGGAGTTGCCTCGACGCTGACGGCCTACGGGACCGCCTGACTGCGGCTTTGCTCGGCTCTCAGCGTGGACCTGGTGCATGGCGAGCCCACAAGGAAGCGAGACCATGTAGGTCCTGAGTCAGATCGGACGCGGAGGGCGGGTCCGATGCAGGCAAACCGTTAGACCCTCGGCGTGCGATCCTCCCCGGGTATGCGTCGGGGGCCGAGAAGCGCCGTTAGCATGGCTCGAACTGAGGAAATCCTAGGCAAGACAAACGAGGGCCCCGGGAAATGTCCCGTGGCCCTCGTGTGCGTCCGCTAACCCAAAGGTAGTCAATGACTTACGGCTAACGCGGAAACCGATTGTCGACGCAACTTGAGAAAATGTCGATAGAGCGTGAGAAAACGTGTCGATAGAGCGTGAGAGCGTACAGGCTATCAGCCCCGTTTACTGCACCGCATTCACCATGTCAAAGATCGGCAGATACATCGCCACAATCATACCACCTACCACCACACCCAGAAACACAATCATGATCGGCTCGAGCAAACTGAGCAACCCGCTCACCGCTGCATCCACTTCGTCATCATAAAAATCGGCAATCTTCGTCAGCATTTCATCCAGACCACCAGTCTGCTCGCCCACGCTGATCATGCTGATCACCATGGGCGGAAACACTTTGGACTTCTGCAGCGGCGCGGCGATGCTTTCACCGCCGGCGATGCTGGCGCGCGATTCCATGATCGCGTCCTGAATGACGCGGTTGCCTGAGGTCTTGGCGGTGATCTCGAGACCGTCAAGAATGCTCACGCCTGATGAAATCAGCGTGCCCAGTGTACGGGTGAAGCGCGAGACCGCCGATTTGCGCAACACATCACCAAGCACCGGTACTCGCAGCAGGAAGCTGTCGATCGCCAGCTGACCACCTTGCGTGCCGTACGCCACCTTGATCGTCCACGCGAGCGCGGCCAACCCGATGATCAAGGCCCACCAGTAGGCATTCAGGAAGGCAGACAAGCCGATCACGAACTTTGTAGGACCCGGCAGCTCCATGTTGACACTCGCGAACATGCTCTGGAATACCGGAATCACCTTCCACAACAACACCACGATCGCAATCACCGCCACGCTCATGATGACGGACGGATAGATCATCGCGCCCTTCACTTTGCGCACAAGGGCGTCATTCTTCTCCAGGAAGACCGCGAGACGGCCAAGAATGGTGTCGAGAATACCACCCTTTTCGCCGGCGTCCACCATGTTCGTGTACAGATCCGTAAACGCCTTGGGATGCTTGCGCATCGCGTCGGCCACCGTGTGTCCGCTTTCCACTTCAAACACCACTTCACGCACAGTCTGCGCAAGCGCCTTGTTCTCGCTCTGCTTGGCGAGAATGTCGAGCGCCTGCACAAGCGGCAGGCCGGCGTTGATCATGGTGGAGAACTGACGCGTAAAGATCACGATGTCGCGCATACCAATGGAACCGCGCGCCTTCGTGGGCCGGTTCTCATCGACCTTGACGATGGTCAGGCGCTGCCGACGTAGTTGGTTGACGGCATCGTCGCGTGACGAGGCATCGATCGTGGACGACTTGAGTTCGCCGCCAGCGGTGCGCGCAGTGTACGTAAACGTGGGCATGCAGGACTACCTCGTGAAAGATCAACGACGCCCGTTGGATCCGGCCAACGGCGGTGTACCATTGGAGGCCCGGGCCATGGGCGATGTACCGTCTTCGGACTTGCCGATCATGCGGAGAAACTCGTTCTGATCTCCCGAAGCGCGCACGCACTCTTCGGCGCTCACCTGGCGGGAGACGTACAACTGATACAGCGAATCGTTCATCGTCTGCATGCCATACTTCTTGCCAGACTGCATCAGCGAGTAGATCTGGTGCACCTTGTCATCGCGAATCAGCGCCCGCATGGCCGCCGTGATCACCAGAATCTCCGCTGCCATGGCGCGGCCGCGACCGGAGAGCTTGGGGAGTAGCGTTTGCGTGACAATGCCTTCGAGCACGAACGCAAGCTGCGCGCGCACCTGACTCTGCTGATGACTCGGGAAGACGTCGATGATGCGATTGATCGCTTCAGCGGCGCTGTTGGTGTGCAGCGTCGCGAACACCAGGTGACCGGTTTCAGCGATGGTGAGCGCGGCCTGGATCGTTTCCAGGTCGCGCATTTCGCCAATGAGAATCACATCGGGATCTTCGCGCAGCGCATACTTGAGCGCTGAGGCAAAGCTCTTGGTGTCCGCACCAACTTCGCGCTGATTGATGATGCACGTACGGTGCCGATGAATGAACTCGATCGGATCTTCCACCGTGATGATGTGGCCTCGACGCTCGCTGTTGATCTTGTCGATCATCGCGGCGAGCGTGGTGGATTTACCCGATCCGGTGGGGCCCGTCACCAGCACCATACCACGTGGCTTCTCGGCCATTTGCGCGATCACCGCCGGCAGCTGCAGCTCTTCGAACGACTTGATTTGAAACGGAATCTGACGAATGACCATGCTCACGCAGCCGCGCTGGCGGAACACGTTGCCGCGGAATCGTGAGAGATTCTGAATGCCGAACGAGAAGTCCAGCTCGTCTTCCATTTCAAAGCGCTTTTTCTGGTTTTCCGTGAGCACGGAATAGGCCAGTTGCAGTGTGTCGCGCGGTTGCAGCACATGCTCCACCGACGAGTTGATGATATCGCCGTCCACGCGGAGCTTGGGCCGGTCGCCTGCGGTGATGTGCAGGTCAGACGCGCCCCGCTCGATCATTTCATCGAGCAGCATTCGGAGTGAAACGGTCGGTGTAGACGTCGGTGCAGTCATGGTCGTCAGGGGGCAGCGGGAGGCTCCCGCAAGTGATTCCTGCCAAGGACGAACTGTCCTCGGTGGAGATACCGTATCAGCTCCCGAAACGCGCCCGGTGTGAGACGGTTGGCCAGCCGTGTGACGGTTGCATGCACCGATGGCACGGACAGCCGAGAACGACTCTCTAGGCGCTGGTCTCGCGAATCACCTGGTCCAGCGTGGTCAGGCCCTTGAGCACCTTGAGCCAGCCGTCCATGCGAAGGGTGAGCATGCCTTCGGTGATCGCTTCGTCGCGAAGCACCTGTGAGTCGGCATTCTGTACAACGAGCTTCTTGAGGTGATTGGTCATGTACATCACTTCATACAATCCTTGCCGGCCGCGCAGGCCGGTACCGGCGCAAGCGTCGCAGCCATGTCCCTTGAAGAACGGCAAATCACCAATACGCGTATCCAGCGACAGATTCTCGAGATACGGCGCTGCTTCCTTGGATGCCTTCAGTTTGGCATCAGCCAGTGCGCGCTCCGTGAAGCGCAGGTCGGCCAGTCGCGTTTCGGCGTTGACCTTCGCGCCAATCAGTTCTTCGGGCGTTGGCGTGTATTTGATCTTGCACTTGCTACAGATGCGGCGGACCAGTCGCTGCGCGAGAATCGCATTGAGCGCCGACGCGACATTGAACGGTTCCAGCCCCATATCGAGCAGACGCGTGAGCGTTTCCGGCGCCGAGTTGGTGTGCAGCGTACTGAGCACCATGTGACCGGTGAGCGCGGCTTTGACGGCAATGCTGCCGGTCTCAAGGTCGCGAATCTCGCCGAGCATGATGACGTTGGGATCCTGACGCAGAAAGGCCTTGAGCGCCGCAGCGAACGTCATGCCGATGTCAGTGCGCACCTGCACCTGATTGATACCGAAGAGATTGTACTCGACGGGATCCTCGGCCGTCATGATGTTGGTGTCGATCGTATTGATCTTGGAGAGCGCGGAGTAGAGCGTGGTGGTCTTTCCCGAGCCGGTCGGTCCCGTGACCAGCACCATGCCATACGGATTGGAAATGGCCTCCATGAACTCCGCTTCGGCGCGGGGCTCAATGCCGAAGGCTTCCAGATCGAGCGTGAGGTTGCCCTGATCGAGAATACGCAGCACGACCTTTTCGCCGAACAGCGTGGGCAGTGTGCTCACACGAAAGTCGATGACCTTTTTCCCGGCCTTCAGCTTGATGCGTCCGTCCTGCGGCACACGACGTTCGGCGATGTTCAGCGACGACATGATCTTGAAGCGTGAAATCAGCGCCGCCTTCATGCGCATGGGCGGCTTCATGATTTCCTGCAGCGCGCCGTCAATGCGATAGCGCACGCGCAGCTCGTGCTCGAACGACTCAAAGTGAATGTCAGAAGCGCCCTTCTGCACGGCGTCGAGCAGGATAGCGTTGATCAGCTTGACGACAGGTGCTTCTTCCACCGCCGCCGCGAGCACACTGACATCCGCTTCCTGTTCCTGCGCTTCAAGCAGTTCAACGTCATCGTCATCGCCCGAGATGTCCTGCAGCAGCGACGCCATTTGCACATCGGTGCCTTCGTAATGCTTTTCGATGGCCGCGCGCATGGAATACTCGCCGGCCAGCACGGGCAGGATGTCGTAGCGCGTGATGAATTTGAGATCATCGACTACGCCCAGATTCGTGGGGTCGGCAATCGCGACGGTCAACTGCCGGCCATCGCGCTTGAGCGGCAGCACGGTGTGCTTGGACGCCAGATCCGCCGGGATAAGCTTGAGCAGCTTCGGATCGACATCGAAGCGCGCCAGGTCCACGGCCGGCATGCGATGCTGGCGTGCCAGAATCTTCACCACGCTCGTTTCCGGCACGAGTCCCATCTTGACCAGCGTCAGGCCAAGTCGCTGACCATTGATGGTCTGCTCATGCAGCGCCTTGTTCAACTGATCCCGCGTGAGTAGCCCGTCGCGAATGAGCAGTTCGCCGAGTCGGTCGGCGGCCGGTACCGGTTTGGCTGCAGCGGGAGCAATCATGTGGGCGACGCTATCGGGCGAAGGACGAACGATGAACATGCGGGTGAGACAACAGCTGGCCGGCCCGAATTACCGGGGCCGGCCGACGGTGCTCGTTCCGTGTAATGGACGGAGCCCGCTGGAAAACGTCACGTAGGGGGCAAGGCCACTGGCGAGTGCCGGACCGATGCCTTTGACGCGCTGCAGCTCCTCCAGCGAACCGAACGGACCGAGCGAATCGCGACTGGCAATGATGCGGGCCGCGAGTGCGGGGCCAACGCGTGGTAGCGCCTCCAGTGCGCTCGCGCTCGCGACATCTACATCAATGGGTTCGGCAGGTGGGCCCGATTTTTTTGCGCCCTTCTTGCTCGACTCCCGAGCCGCCACCACGGCTGCCAGCTGGCGCTCAAGCGCAGCGGCTCCAGCCGCCCGTCCGGCGGGGCCGTCGCCTCCCCGAGCGTCGTCCATTCGCTCGCCGCCAATCGCCTCCAGAGCCGCTGCGTCCAGTGCGCGGTCAAAGGCTCGCGCCTGCAACGCGCGCACACCCCCGCCAAGCACAGCGACGGTGGCGAGAAAGGCAATGGCTTGACGTTCGGCGGCGGAGGGCATACGCGCAATGTGCGCGCGTGGGGTGCGAAGGGAGGCACCGAAAGAGCGCGCGGCGAAGCATAGGAACGCAGTGGCTCACAGGGCATAAACGTGTAGCGTCGATCGGAGCAGTTGCAGTCCTGATTCGTCTTTACGGCTACGAAGTGCCAGTCGGCTTTCTGGCTATTCGGCCGACTTTATTTCGTACGACGAACCGCGCACCACAGGCGCCCTGAGGATCTACTCCCAGACCGAGTACCCCCCCGCACAACACCAGTCACCGCAGTGCCCCACCAAAAAAGTTCAGCTGCAGAATCGCACTGAACGTCGTCTGTGCGAACCGCCGGTTAAAGTTCCGATCGTACGTCAGCACATGCGATCCCGACAATGAAAACGTCAGCGCTTCCGACAAATCCGTATCCGCATTGAAGTTGATCGCTTCGCGGCCGTTGTCCGCCAGCACCGCCGCGAAATCCGCTCCCGATGGCGTACCCAATGACGCCAGCGCATTGCTTACCACACTGCGCGCCGACTGCCGCTGCCACGTGAGCTGCGTGCGCAAACCACTCCGCTGATTCCACTGCTCAGGCAATCGGAAGGTGCGCGACAAGCCGAACGACACATCCTCCGCGTTGCTGTTGGTGATCGCACCGGGACGTTCATCTTCGCGCACCGTGCGCGTGACCGACGCCGATGTCACCAGCGGGCCGAACAGCTCCCACGTGATGCTCGCTGACACCGGTGTACGTTCGGCGCGCCCGCGACTGCGCTCGGCGAACCCGCCGAGTTCGTTGCGCACATCAGTGCGCTGCGTATTGATCGCGTAACCCGCCGTTGCGCCGATGCCCGCAAACGGCCCGATGCGACGCGATGGACGCCAGTTCCAGCGCAGCGTCACATCCGGGTAGACATCCTGATCACTGGTGATCAGCGCCTGGAAGTCCTCGCGCACGCGGCGCGACCACGTCTGTGTGCGTCCCACCTCGGCGCGCGTGGTCAGCGTGAGCGAGAGCGGCAGATTCAGTCCGCCCGTCAGGATAGAGCGTCGCGTTCGGCCGGCTGCCGTCGCAAGGTTTCCGTCTATTCCACGAAAGAGGTCAATGCCACCAAAGCCATACTGATACCCTCCACCAGGCGTGCGAAAGGTATTGTCATAGTTCGAATCGAGCGTGCGAAGCCACGTCGCGTCAATCGGCTGCAGCAAGCGGGCGAACCACGAGGCGATGCCTCCGGGCGCCACGCGTCCTTCGGTCAGTCGTACCACATCAAACGTGAAGCCACTCGACAGCTGTTGGGTCGCACCCAGGCGACGCGGCAGACGCAGTGCGCCGGTGGAATCCTCGCTGCGCACCAGGGCGCGCGCATTCGGATCCTTGGCCAGCGAGAATCCGGTCACGAACTCAGCGCGTGGACGTAGCCACGTAAGGATGTTTGGGGCCACGCGAAAGGCCGTGGTCAGCGATCGTTCGCGCTCCAATCCCACGTCGCGGCCAAACAGCTGCAACCGCTCCGCTTCCGCAGCCAGGCCGCGATCAATGCTATCGGGCACGGTGCTCGCATCGCGATAGTCGCGGAGGTCGAGTACCTGCCGCGCGTTGATGCTGGCACTCAAGCCTGCCGTTGGGCGGAACTCCAGCACACCGGTGTTCTGCCAGACGTGATTGAGCGCCGTGGCAATCTGTCCGCTGTCACCGATCGCTTCGGCGGGTTTGAGGAACGACGTCGTTTGCGCAGCCTGACGTGACAGCCCGCTGGCCAGCCGGAACTGCGATGGATTCCATCGCAACGGTGTTTCGCGCAGCGCCTGCGCAAACCGCGAGTTGCGCATCGATTGTGGGAACAGGTCGAGCAATCGCAGCGTCCATGACGGCAGCGGCGCGAGTCGTGGTGCTCCGCCCAGGTCCATCGATGCATTCAACAGGTAGGTGGACGACCGGCCCGCCTGAAATGAGCTCTGCGTACTGCCACTGCCCCAAGCCGCGTTGACGGCCAGTCCATTCACGAACGGCGCGTACCAACCGCCATCGAGTGGCCGCTCACGCCTGAGCCCCAGCGAATAGTTCACGCGACCAGCGCGCGGATTGCGCAGTCCGCTGATGCCCTCGGCCAGAATGTCGGATTGGTTCACAAAGAGCTGCTGCACTTCCGTGCCGCTGTAGTCGATGGACAACGGTGCAACGAGCCCAAACCGTTTGGGCAGAAAATGTTCGAGATGCAGCGTGGTGCCGATCGTGAAGCCATTCTCCGTGAGAAAACCGGGCGCTTCACCCAGTTGACGAAAGTTTGGATCGCGTCGTCGCACCGCGGCGCGCACATCCATGAAATCACCAGCGTTCATGGTGAGACCGAGTTCACCGGCCAGCCCCATGTCGTCTACCACATCCGTGAGCCGGATATCATTGATCCACAGCTCGAGCGTGTCGTTGGGCATGATCGCCGTTGCGCTGCGCGGGACCGAATCGACACGCACGAAGCCAACCGCCAACTCCTGCACGCCGGCCAGATTCGGTGGCGTGACGGTGGGGTCTGTGGTGTACACGATATAGCCATCTTCGCACACTGCGAATCGGCGCACGGTGCTGGTGATGGGCAATCCGGAACGCTCGATCAGTGCGAGATCCGGGCCGCTGCAGGCAATGGAATCCTGCCCACCCTGAAGGAACAGTGTTTCGAGCCGCGCACGCAACGACTGCAGGCGACGCAGATCCACACGTACTTCCGGCTCCCACGCATTCTGCGTGAACCCCGTATTCACGGGCGTGCGATAGGCGTAAAAATTGTGTTCATCACGTCCGATTTTTACAAAGCCCTGCAACTCGCCATCGGGGCCCCAGCCATTGCCGCGCCCGCGCATCCACAAGCGCAGTGTGCGGTAGCCCATGAAGTTCTTGAGTCCTTCCGGAAAGCGCAGGTACGCTTCGGCGCGATCGAACGCGCGGAACGTCTGTCCCGGCGCACCACCGGCCAACAGCCGTAAGGCGCGTTCGTTCACCTGAATGCGACTGGCTTCGAGGCCTGTCTGTCGGTCTTCGGGTACTTCGGACACGCCTGGCGGCGGTGTGTACGGAATGGCGTTGCTTGAATCGAGTGTGCCAATCACGGATGCGATGACGTAGCCGCCAGTGAGCGAACTGATCGAGTCGCCTGCGATGCCGGAGATCGGTCGCTCGGTGCGCTTGAGCCATGGTGCGCCCACAAGGCTGAGTCGCGCGATGGCGGTGTTCACGAACGCGCTGTCAGGCAGCGACGGGTTGGAGACCACCGACAATCGCAAAGCGCGCACACGCCGATCATTCTGCGCACCCACCGAATCGGTTGGCGTGCGCCAGTTCACGCGGACCTGCACCCAGCACTGCTCCAGCGAATCCGCGGGCGCTTCTACTGGCGCCGAACGCTCGCATCGACCAACGCGCGTCCACGTGCTGCGATCCGAGAGGTCGACCACAAAACGTTTGAACCGTTCGAGATCTGGCGCTGTTGCGTCCGTCATGTTGAGCTGCCCGTCGAGGTCGATGTCCTCTTCATCCAGACGGTTGTTGCGCACCGTGCAGTTGGCTCGGCTGTCGCCCAATGCGAGCTGCACCACCGCGGCGGCACTGCACAGCTCCACATCCGTGGTGAGCACCGGCGTGGGATCACCGGACGTGGAATCGATCACAACAATCCGGCTCGCTCGATCCTTGGGCAATCCGATATCGTTGGTGACCGCATTGAACGCGCGGGAAAACGGATCGCGCTCGGAATCGAGCTGGTCATACCCGGTCAGCCGTCGGCCACGGAACAGCGTGTCCACACGCGAGGTGAGCGAATCGCGACGAATGATCATCGTGTCGGGTACAAACGTCACGCTGTTCTCGCTGATGTCACCGAAGTCGAACACCAATGACGGATTGCGCGACTCACGCCCCGGATCAGTGTAGACTTGCGCGTAGAACTCCAGATTCTCCACGCGCGAGAGATCCGTGCCACTGGGATTGAGCACCGTGCGAATGCTGCGCCAGCGTCGGCCCGGCTGCGGTGTGTCGGTGCCGTTGCCAATCGTCCACTGCAACAGCGGATTACCGGTGGCTCGTTCGTACGAGAGTCCGCCGCCCGCGATCTGCGGATACAGCGTGAGGAAGAGCACCTGCTCCGGTGTTTGCAGTCCGCCCGCGGTGAAGCGCGCCGATGGATCGATTTGTTCAATGGTGTACACGAGAAACTGCCCGCGCCGCGTGAGTCCGGAGTTCTGCCACGCCATGGTGCTCGCGCGCGGCAGCGTAAACAGGCTGGCACCGAACCCCGGCACACGCTCCCCCCCCTGCGGACGACTGCTGAGATACCACGCCGCCTCGTTCAGCTGCACACGCGCGCCCGCGTCACCCTCAAAACTTTCGAGGTACGCCTGCCCCGCCGAGTTCGGACGCGGACGACTCATGGCGAACTCACCTTGCAGCGCCACGCGCGATGGCGCCGCCACGTCACTCAGTCCCAGCCGGTTCACCCACTGACTCAGTCGCGGCGCTTCCCACGCCAGATCACTCGTAAGCCCCGCCACCAGTGAACCCACTGGTTCATAGCCAAGCGCGGGCCGATTGGAGACCGAGCGCTGTTCCTGCGAAATGGCCGTGAACGTGATCTGTCCGATATCGAGCGGAAACCGCGAGGCAAAACCCAGAATCGATGTCGGCGTGGCCGCCGTCGCGAACAGTGGATTTTCTTCGTAGCGCACGTTGACCGTGCGCGGCCGCGTGAACAGCGTGTCGGGACGGTTGAACAGAATGCGCCCCGTTTCGTAGCTCACCGTGTAGTCGCGCTCGCGTATGAGCAGCAGGCCGTCCAGCTCTATGCGCTCACTCCCGGGGCGCAGCTGTGTCGTGCCCAGCGTGATCCCACTTTCGCCGCCATCAGACGCGCCTTCATACCGCGCGAGCAGGCGAAAGATCGACTGCGGTCGCTGCGCGGAATACAGGTATTCGTTGGGAAAGGTGTACAGCGTATCGTTGGCCGGATTCGCCATGGGCTGCGCGAGGCCGGCGCGTCCAAACGGCTGCAGCGACGGAAACACCACGAAGTAATCGCGAATGAGTTTCTGGCCGGTCGCACCAGCCGCGAGCAGATTGGCATCGTTCGGTCGAGGCCAGAGTCTGTTCTCGACATCGAACTGCGCGCCATTGGTGGCCTGCGCCAGTCCGAAGAGTTGCAGATACGTCCGTCCGCGCGACACATCCGGCGGCTGCTCCTGATCGCCCGTGGTATTGGTGACGATGCGCAGATCCACCGTGCTGCGATCCACTTCACCACCGCCCAGCCGATACACCGACTTGATCTCGCGAAAGAAGTACGCCGAGTCGACGGGCTGGAGCTCGGGCTCCCACAGCAGGTTGGCAAACTGCGGCTCGGGCGTGAACTGGATATCGGGGGTTCCGCCCGTGGAGACATTGCGGCCCGGCACACCATTCACGTTCACATCGTACGCGACAACCAATCGCTCGTTATTCAGGCCAAGCGGCCGCACCAGCGCGATCCACAGCTGCGACGGATCCAGATAGTAGTCCACATTTTCACGCAGCACCTCATAGATCTGTCGCGACGGGTTACGCGCTCCGCGCACACTGAACTGCGGGCCCAGCGGATTTTGATTCTGCGCACCGATCAGCTGTCGGTACACATACACGCGCGCCGGTCTGACCGAGTCCGGCAACGCCGATGCGAGTTGCTGCATGGACTGCCGATTCAGTATGTCAATGTTCGGGAAGCCACCGAGCTGACGCGGATCAATCGTGAAGAAGAACCGGCGCGATTCAATCTGGATGTCTTCAATAATTCGGTCCACCTGCTGGACGGCGCGGTCGCCCACCGTGAAGACGTTGTTGCGCGACACATTGCCGCGCTGCTGCGCGATGATGGTGGAGAACTGCATGGGGCCGAGCTGTCCACTGGCCTGCACGCCATAGTTGTTGGACGGGATACCGGCCGTGAGAAACCGCGAGGGCGGCGCCTGAAAACTCACGTTGCCTACTTCCACCTGCTGCAAAATGTCGTCGGGGCGACCCTGATAGCGCAGCGAAATATTGTTCGACGCGTCGAACTGATTCTGTGAGTCGTACTGCACGTCCACGAACACCCGATCAGCCACCACGCCGCGCGAGAGCAGATTTACCTGAAAATCAAAGCCGGGCAGATAGTTCGCAAAACAGTTTGATCCGAACTGCACGCGTTGCGCCACGGTGCACACTTCATTGCGCGAACGTTCGACTTTGCTCTCCAGTCGCGCGCTCAAATCAACATTGAGATCGGCGGCATCGGAAAATCGAGTTGCGACATCGGCTGGTGGCGAAGTCGGAGCCTCGGGCACCACAGGTGGCGCGTCGGACAGCAGGGCGTTTGCCGTCAGTAACGCACGGGATCCCTCGCCCGTGAGCGCCGCTTCCACCACGGAGCGCCACCGGCGTGTTCCGGCATCGGACAGCTGCCGGCGAAGGCGCACCGCCGCGGCATCGGCCA
>JBGTOG010000248.1:0-10522 GCA_041742675.1 Gemmatimonadaceae bacterium
GGTGAAGGCCTCTGGAGGACCGTCCGAGGTGGTCCTGCTGAACGCATCGCTGCTTGCGTGGCACTGAGGGGCTCCACGCGTACACGATTCAGCCGTCCTTTCTACGTCACGTGACGTATGCCGTTTCTCTTCGTGAGTTCCTACCGTGAGGCATGCGGAAACTCACCGAGATGGCGGTCGGACCCGTTCCAATCGCAAGCAGTGAACTGGTCGGCCCGCTGCTCGACGCATTTGGGCCGGCGTGCAAATCCATCATTCACTATGGATCGCGCGCGCAGAACTCCGGTTTCAAGCTCGACAGCGAATACGATTTTTTTGTCGTAACCGACGACTATCGGTCGGCGATACAGTCGGTCGTCGAACGCGGCGGACAGCGGTTCGGATGCACCAGCGGCTCTCTGCTCGCGCGTATTCTCCCGCCTACCATTATCGGAATCTCGGTCACCACCAGCACCAACCAAACGGCACGCGCGAAGTGCGTGCTCATTTCTTCGACCGACCTCGAGCTCGCCAGCTCCCCCGCAGCACGCGATCACTTTGTCAAAGGGCGACTCTGTCAGTTCGTGTTGCTTGTGTGGGCTCGGGACCACGCGAGTGCGACCGAATGCGCCGCGGTGATTCGCCGATGCCAACGCTGCACGCTCGACTGGGTTCAGCACGGTCTCCCCGATCAATTCAGTGCGGCCGAATATTTTCGCACAGCGCTCCGCGTTTCCTTCGCGGCAGAGATTCGCCCGGAAACGGCGGGCCGAGTTGAGGAGCTGCTGAGCGCACAGCGCGAATCGATGCTCCCGATATACGAAGCGCTCCTGACAACGTTTCTCCATGAGCGTCTACTCACGCGTGCGGAAGACGGATTCACGCTCACTCGTGCTGTGAGCCAGTCTACCGCCACGCGCATCGCTCGCTACTTCGCACGAAGTAAAGTGCGTGCGACGCTCCGCTGGGCAAAATCGATCTGGATGTACCAGAACTGGATTGCGTACTTGACGCTCAAGCTGCGCAGACGAGGTGCAGTTGCCGCTGCGTTGACACCGACGGAGAAGCGCTGGCCGCTGCTCTTCGTCGGACCACGAGTGTTGCGCGACCTTCTGTCGGGACGCCGGTCATGAATATCGCCGAAGGTGTGTTGCTGGCCACCGTCGCTGCGCTCCTTGTGAGCATGCCGGTGTTTTTCATCGCGATGCGTACGCGACCGATGGACGCCAACGTTGCGTCCCGATCACAGACTATCCTGCTCTCGCGCGGGATACGAGACTGGCTGGTTTGGGTCATCACCCCGCTCGAAGCGATGCTTGTCCGCTCGCGTGTCAGTCCGACCGCGCTCAATGTCTTCGGCGCGCTGATGGGACTGTCCGCTGGCGCTTCATTCGCGCTCGATGCTCCGTTTGCGGCCGGCGTCGCGGTGCTCATCGGAGGGCTGGCCGACGTGTTGGATGGTCGGGTGGCTCGCGCATCAAATCTGCAGAGCGAATACGGCGCATTCCTCGACTCCACTCTCGACCGATTTTCGGAATCGTTCACATTCGTTGGACTCATTCTGTACTTCGGATCGAACGCGCCCGCGCTCGCGGCGTCGGGTCTGGCACTGAGCGGTTCCCTTCTGGTGAGCTACACACGCGCGCGAGGTGAGGCGCTTGGCGTGAGCAACAGCAGCGGTGTCATGCAGCGTGCTGAACGACTGGTCGTGCTGGCGACGGGCGCAATCTGCGAACCAGCGATTGCACGCACGTTCGGTCTGCGCAGCGGCAGCTTCCTGGCAGCAGTCGTGGCCGCGATCGCCATCGGATCGCTGGCGACTGCCTTGTACCGCACCTGGGCGATCGCCGCTGAACTCAGGCGAACGGCCGCATCAACCACCCTTCACAGATCCAACTCATGACCAGCGCGGCGATTCCCTTTCGGTCGATGACGTCTCTGCGCGCCTGGCTTCCGCTAGTCCGACTGTGCGCGATGATCCTGCAACTTGCGATCACGGCTACACTGCTTGGCGTCGCACTCATTGGACCGGCCTTCCTGATGCATAGCATTGCACTGCGGTACGGTCTAATCGCTTCCGCACTCGCAACGCCGTTCGCCTTTGGCCTGTGGGGAGCGTGCTTTTGTGTGCTCGTCGCGGTGGCCAAGCGAACGGTGTTCCCTGTAACACCGATAGGGAGCTTTTCTTTCTACTCCGGCACGGTCGTGCGGTGGGCCTTCGTGACGCAGCTTGCAAAGGTTGCGCACCAGATGTTCCTCATCTGGGTGATCGGCACTGACGTGATGGCGTGGTGGTATCGATTGTTGGGTGCCAGGATCGGACGGCGTGTTACCATCAACACCGTCTTCCTCTACGACTGGGACATACTGACAGTTGGCGATGATACGTTTATCGGCGGTCGCTCCTGCGTGATGGCCCACATTGGGCAATCGGGGCGCGTCACATTCGCACCGACCGTCATCGGATCCGGATGCACCATCGGTCAGGACACGTCGGTGTTTGCCGGCGTCATCATGGAAGACCGGTCTGTCATCGGCGCAAACTCACTCGCACTCAGAAACCAGCGGCTACTGACCAACTGCACGTATCTGGGCGTGCCGTCTGAACTGGTGAGTCGAAAGCCGCAGCGCGCAAAGCACGTGGAGAATAAACGCCGCACGGGACACGCGTCGCAGCTATTCCTCGATAGAAATGAGAACCAATACCCACTGTCGCCGGCGTGCATGAATCTGCTCTCCCGAATTACGGCGCAGGACATCACGCACTACCCACGACATGACGTACTAGGAAAAAGACTGGCAGAGTGGATCGGCGTGGATCGCGAGCGAATTTCCATAGGGTCAGGCGCTGAGGGAATTCTCAGAACCGCGTTTCAATGCCTGCTGAAAAGCGGAGACACGATTGTCATACCCGACGTCTCCTGGTGGTACTACGAACAGTTGGCGGCGGAAATGGGCGTTACCGTTCGGACGTTTCCGGTGCTTGAGCGAGACGATACGTTTGCGGCGACTCGACAAGTCATCGTGGCCACGGCGCAGGCGTCCGCTGCGAAGGTGCTTCTCCTGGCCTCACCAAACAATCCCACTGGACATTCACTGACCAGTGAAGATGTGCGATGGATTCTGCATGCCCTGCCCGAGACCTGCGTCATTGTTGACGAAGCGTACTGGGGCTACGCGCACACCAGCAACGCGCACGTTGGCGCGTTGGTTGACGCGCATCCGAATCTCCTGATCGTACGATCGTTCTCCAAGTTCTTCGGCATGCCAGGGATTCGTGTTGGCTTTGGAATCGCCGGACGGAATCTCAGGAGCTTCTCGCAGATGGCATCGGTCTACCTTGGAAACAACTGGCTGGCCGAACAGCTTGCGGTCGCGGCGTTGAGCGATCTGGACCACTATCGCACCGTTGCCAGGCAGATCAGCGACGAGAGGAATCGCATTTGCCGAGCGTTAAGCTGTATGCCGGGAATCCGAACGTACGGCTCTCAGGCAAACTTCCTTCTGTTTCGTCTCGATATGTCAGAGGCGACCGACCTGCACGCACGCCTGGCGCGTGCTGGGATTCACGTCAAGCTCTTTGGCGAGGGAAGGCTCTCTGGCTGTATCCGCATGACGATCGGCACACCCGAGCAGAATGATGCCTTGCTGGATGTCGTGTTCGAAGCGATGGAGGTCGCCGCATGACGGATTCGCTGCGTCGAGGCACTCGGCGTCGGACCGTGAGCATTGCCTCCGCGGACGATCGTGCCGCGATCTACCAGCTTCGGCACGACGTCTTCGCCTCTGAGCTCGGTCAGCATGCGACGCGAGCCGATGGACTGCTGTCCGATACACTCGATGCGTTCAACATCTATTTCGTGGTCAAGCGGAACCATGAGGTGTCGGCATTCATCAGCATGACGCCACCCGGCCCGCATGGCTACTCGATGGACAAGTACGTATCGCGTGCAGCGATGCCTGAACTTGTGCACGACAAGACATACGAGGCCCGGCTCTTGACGGTGAAAGGCACATGCCGAGGAAGCGGCGACGCGCTTCTGGTGATCTACGCAGCGTACACGTGGGTGAAGGCTCGCGGAGGAACGAAGATCATTGGCATGGGCCGCCGCGAAGTGCTTCCACTCTACCAGCGACTCGGCTTTTGTTTGACCGGAGTACAGGTGCAGTCGGGCGCGGTCGACTACGAGTTCATCGTTGGAACGATTGACGAGATATCGCGTGCCGAGATCGAACATCGGGATGCTATCGCCAAGGCGTTGGCGGACGTCGAATGGGATCGCTCCCTTCCACCCATTCCACACGCCAGGAATTTCGATTGGGGGTCGGTCGAATAAACGACGCGATCGCAGACCGCGCCGGCCATCGCGTCCCCAAGTCCGTGCGGCACAGCACCGCCACTCAGCGCCAGTCGTGCACAACTCCCTGGTTCGGCAGGATACGCGCCCCCTTACCGCCGCTCGACACGATCACAGTGCGCTCAGCAGCCGGTTGAATGACGCAATCGATCGCCGAGAGCCCGAGCCACTCGCCGTCGGGCGACCATACCGGACGATCAAGCGTATTTTGGCAGTAAAACCGATCGGGATATGCAGGCCAGCTTAAGAGCACGCGACGGTTGCTTCCATCGGCGTTCGCCACGCTGAGGGTTTGAGCCCCGCCGCTTGAGGACAGCAGTGCGATCGATTTGCCGTCGGGCGACCAGCGCACTGCCATAGATTGCCACTCCTCCTCAAAGCCGGGCTGCAGTTCAGGCACGCCACCGCTCATCGGCATACGCCACAACCGATTTATGTGCGTAAAGCTGACGCTCTTGCCGTCTGGCGTGACGGTGACATTCTGCGCCGTCCCGCGCCAGTGCCAGTCCCAGGGGAGCAATACACGGAACTCAAGTGTGGCCGGATCGAGGATCATCAGGCGCCCGGCTTCGGGATAGTCCTCTCTGTAGCCCGGGAGCACGAGTGCCTGTCCATCTGGGGTCCACGCGAGCTCCCCGCCCGATTTCTGAACGCAGCGGCGTGTGCCGACGACACCACCGTCGATGACACACAAGGATCCAAAGAACCCGTCGGGGTGCAGGGTAACCGCCCGCGTCCCGTCGGGAGACATCGCCACGGCGGACGGCCGATACGAAAACTCTATGACTTTCCGGGGTTCTGCAGAGTGGGATGCGGCGACCGCGTAGAGCGTATCAGAAGAGGAGAAGAGCAGCTCGCCGGGAAGGTCAGACAGCGCCCACGAAGGCGACGGAAGCCATGCCCATGGCTGGAGGGGCTGGGGGCACGGCCCACTGCAGGTCGCCGGCACATCGCTCGCGGGGCTCGTGGCATCCGGCGCGCACGCCACCAACCCGCTCACAACCACCATGCTGAGGATATGGTGTCCGCGGCGAGTCATGCCGGGTGCTGCAGAGAGGTGGGCGAGCATGATGTGCCTCTTCGGAGGATTGTGTAATGGCACTCGAGTGTCATTGGTAAAGCTGCGGGTCCCCGGCCCGGATGTCAAGCGTGCGGCCACGGGGCCTCGCCGACGACTAGGCGGCCGCCCGAAGCACCGAGCTGAGGCGGTAACGTCGGGCGGTCGGCATTTCCTGATGAACCTCATCGATCCAGAGAACGTGTTGCGCCCGTCGAAGCGGAACAAAAGATCGTGGCCGGGGGGAGGCTGCCATTCACCGCAGCTGCTTGCGACTCTGCCGCACCGCCAGCGCTAGCACGGCGGGCCCGATAATCGCCAGCGCCAGCAACTCGCGCCACACATCAACCACGCCCGCGCCGCGTAGCATGACCCCGCGTGTAAGCGAGATGAAATGCAGCAGCGGATTCACTTGCGCGACTGAGCGGACCCAGTCGGGCATGCCGCGCACGGGCGTGAACAGTCCGCTCATGAGGATGTAGATCATCAGCACCGAGAACGTGACGAAGAGCGCCTGCTGCTGTGTATCGGTGATCGTGCTGATCCAGAGACCCACGCCGAGCGCCCCCACAAGAAACAGCGCCGCACCGCAGTAAAGCAGAACCACACTGCCCACGAACGGCACGCCAAACCCCAACAGCGCGATCAACAGCCCCAGCGTAAACACCATCAGCGAGATCACCCACAGCGGAATCAGCTTGGCCGCAACAAACACACCCGCCGACAGCGGCGTCACATTGAGCTGCTCAAGCGTTCCTGCTTCCTTCTCACGCACGATGTTGAGCGCGGTCATGAGGGTGCCGATCATGGTGATCAGCTGCACGAGAATACCGGGCACCATGTAGTGTCGGTAGTCGAGCGCGCTGTTGAACCAGCCTCGCGAGCGGATCTCGACGGCGGGCGAACGCTGCGCACTTGCCCCCGACGCGAGAGGCATGGTTGCACCTTGCTCCTGCGCGAAGCGGGCGACGATCTGTGCGACGTAGCCCTGTGTCACGCCCGCTTGTGATCCGTTCACCGCGTTGAGCACCAGCTGCACCGTGGACTGTCTGGTGCGCGACAACTCCGATGCAAAGTCTGGTGGAATCGTGAGCACGGCGGAGGCCGACCCGTCGCGGAGCGCGCGCTCGCCGGGCTCGGAAGTCACGCTGAATCCTGCCACCGCAAATCGGCCGCTCGCAGTCAATCGATCCACCAGCGCGGCGGCCGTGGGCGTGCGGTCCTGATCCACCACCCACAGTGACGCCTGGGTGACCTCGAAGCTGGCCGCGTTGGCCAGCAACGCCAGTTGCAGCAGCGGCGACACAAAGAGCATGCGCGAAATCAGCGGGTCGCGCCAAATCTGCCGGAACTCCTTTTCCAACATCACCCGCAATGCGCGCCACATCAGGTCAACCTCACCGGAGTGCGACGAATCGCGGCCAGGAGCAGGACCACGAGCATGACGCCCAGCACCAGCAGAGGAAGCCACAGGACATCCGCGCCCACGCCCTTGAGCATGACGCCACGAATGATCTCCACGAACCAGCGCGCCGGAATCAACGTCGTGATCCACTGCAGCAGCGTTGGCATGCTATCAATGGGAAAGATCAGTCCCGAGAGCATGGTACTCGGCAACATCGTGCCACCCAGTGCGGCCAACGTGGCCCCCAACTGCGAGGTGGTAAGCGCCGCAATCAGCACACCCAACGCCAGACTGACCATGGCAAACAGAATGCTCGCCGCAAACAACAGCGCGTAGCTTCCATTGAACGGCACGTTGAACACAACGGCCGCGGCGAACAGCACGGACGCGACGTTCGCCAGTGCCAAGCCGAGATACGGCACCACCTTGCCCACGATGATCTGCCAGGGGCGCAGCGGCGATACGAGCAGCAGTTCCATGGTGCCGCGTTCCTTTTCGCGCGACAGCGAGAGCGCGCTCATAAGGGACGTCACCAGCGTGAGAATGAGCGCAATCAGTCCCGGGACAAACAGATTGACACTTTCTAGCGTGGGATTGAACCGCATGCGGACGCGTGTATCAATGCGCACGCCTTCACCGGCCACGCCGAGCTCGCGCTGCCAATCGCGCAGCACGGCCAGTGCATAGTTCTGCATAGTGGTGCTGGTATTCGGATCCGACGCATCGGTCACCACCAGCACGCTCGCGGGCGCCGGGCCACGCAGCCGCTCATCAAACAACGGCTCCAGGTACACCGCCACATCGGCGGCACCACTGCGAAACAGTTGCTCAACTTCTGCGGTGCGCGCTACCGGCGGCAATAGTACGAAGCGCCCACTGTGGGCAAATCGATTGCGCAGTGTCACCGTGGAAGTCTGCGGGGATGGCGAGACAATCACCACACGCACTTGGTCAACGTCGGTACGCACCGCATAGCCGAAGAGCAGCAACTGGGCCAGCGGCAACAGCAGCAGGATCACGAACGTCTGACGATCGCGTACGAGGTGACGAAGCTCCTTGACCATGAAGGCGCGCAGCGCGGCCCGCGCCTGATGCGTGGAACTCACGACTGCTCCGCACCACGCGCGAGACGCACAAACACCTCGTCGAGATCTTTCGCGTTCAGTTGCGCCTTGAGCGCCGCCGGCGTTCCGAGTGCGGCAATGCGACCATCCACCATGATGGAGACACGATCGCAATACTCCGCTTCATCGAGATAGTGCGTGGTGACGAACACCGTGGTGCCGTCGTCGGCCGCGCGATAGATAAGCTCCCAGAACTGGCGGCGCGTGACGGGATCCACGCCGCCGGTGGGCTCATCGAGAAACACCACCGCCGGCTTGTGCAGCAGCGCCACTGAGAAGGCGAGCTTTTGCTTCCAGCCCAGCGGCAGTGAACGCACCAGTGCGGTGGCGTTGTCAGCAAACGACAGCTGATCGAGCAATCGATCGCCGCGCGCAGCAATCTCTGCGTCGGACAAGCCGTAGATCCCGCCATACAGGCGAATGTTCTCGCGCACGGTCAGGTCGTCATACAGCGAGAAGCGCTGACTCATATAGCCGATGCGTTCGCGCACACGCGCCGGTTCATGCTTGATGTCAAACCCCGCCACCTGCGCTTCGCCGCCGCTCGGTGCGAGCAGCCCGGTCAGCATGCGGATCGCCGTGGTCTTACCCGCCCCGTTGGCACCGAGAAATCCGAACACCTCACCACGATGTACCTCGAATGAAATGGCATTCACCGCGGTAAATGTGCCGAACGTGCGCGTGAGCTCGCGGGCCTGAATGGTGATCATGCCGCCACTGCTCCCTGCGGCACGCCCATCAGCTCGATGAATACATCTTCAATGCCAGCGTCGATGCGTGTGATCACGATGTCGGAGAACCCGGCATGGCGCAGGTGCGCCTCGAGCTCCTGCATGACCACAGATTCCGATATATCAGCGCGAGTATCGCTCACGTGCACAGTGTCGCCGAACGGATATGCCGACGCGACGGTCGGGAACTGCCGAAGCGCGTTCAACACGGTGCTGCGTTCGCGCACGGAGACACCGAACAACGCACGCGGGAAGCGAGCGCCAATCGCCTCCGGAGCATCAATCGCGAGGATTCGTCCCGCCTGGAGCAGCGCCACGCGGTCGCAGCGCATGGCTTCGTCCATGTACGGTGTCGAGACAATCGTGGTGAGTCCGGATGCGCGCAGCGAATCGAGCAAGTCCCAGAACTCCCTCCGCGACAGTGCATCCACGCCAGTTGTGGGCTCGTCGAGAAAGAGAATGTCAGGTCGATGGACCAGGGCGCACGACAACGCGAGCTTCTGCTTCATGCCTCCAGAGAGCGCACCGGCGCGGCGGTCAGCGAAGCGCTCGATCTGCCGGTAGATGGGGGCGATGGTGTCGTACCCCTCTTCCACGGACGTGCTGCACACGGCGGCAAAAAACTCGAGGTTTTCTCGCACGCTCAAATCGGTGTAGAGCGAGAAGCGCCCCGGCATATAGCCCACCCGTCGGCGCAAGGCCCAGAGATCGCGCACGGGGTCGAGCCCCAGCACGAGCGATGAACCACTGTCGGGCTTGATGAGTGAGACCAGCAGCCGAAACAGCGTCGTCTTACCGGCGCCGTCGGGACCCACGAGTCCGAACAGTTCGCCGTCATGCACATCGAACGACACCATATCCAGCGCCCTTGTCGCGCCGTATTGCTTTACAAGATCGGTGGCGGATACCGCCACGCCTCGAGTCGTGTGTGTCACCGGTCAGTCGTCGCAGTTCGCAGCGTGACGTCAGCGGGCATCCCGATCTTGAGCGCGCCCGCGCTGTTTGGTACACGGATCTTGACGGCGTATACAAGATCCGTACGATCATCGCGCGTCTGTACCGGTGTAGGGGTGAACTCCGCGCGCGGCGAAATCCACGAAATGCGTCCACGATGCACCTGAAGCGCACCGTCGGCTGCATCCGTGCGCACATCCACCTCGTCTCCGAGTTTGAAGAGCGAGAGCTGACGTCCGGTGATGTACGCGCGCACGGAGAGGGTATCGAGATCGGCCACCCGATACAGCGGCTGCCCGGGCTGGATCACTTCACCCTCATGCACGTAGGTGACCAGCACGGTGCCCTGCACGGGATTGCGCACATGCGCGCGCCGCAGTCGATCGGTCACCAGCGCGAGTCGAACATCCAACGCCTGTGACTCGGCGCCAATGCGTTCCAGGGCGGCAACGGAACCGCGACCCTGTGCAGCAAGCACGCGCGTGTCGCGCTCCGCCTGATCGCGCTGCGCGGCGGTGGCGGCACCACCCTCCGCCAATCGTAACGTGCGTGCATGTGTGCGTTGCGCGATCTCCCGCTGCACCGCGAGTGCGGCACCCTGTGATTGTACTTCCCGACGCTGCAGGCCAAGTGCACGCTGCTGCGCTTGAAGCAGTTCGCGTTCCAGCGTCAACTGAATGGTGTCCACCACCGCGACGGTATCACCAGCCGAAAGCTGCAACCCTTCGCGCGCCGTGAACCGCTCGATCTGTCCACTCGTCTGCGCCGACACGAGCACTTCATCTGCTTCAAAGTTTCCGCTGGCGTCGGGGACCGCATCGGTAGAGCAGGCCGTGAGCAACACAGTACTGGCGACCAGCCACCTCAGCGTACGGTGTGGCCTGCGGAGAGATGGCGACATCACGGCAGCTCCT
>JBGTOG010000265.1:0-15855 GCA_041742675.1 Gemmatimonadaceae bacterium
CGGCTGCGGCAATCCCACGGCGCTGGCCGAGCTGCGCGCCGGTGAGGTGGTGCTCGATCTGGGGTCGGGCGGCGGCATTGATGTGCTGTTGTCGGCGCGACGTGTGGGGCCCACGGGCAAGGCGTACGGGCTCGATATGACCGACGAAATGCTCGCGTTGGCGCGCCGCAATCAAGCCGAAGCGGGCGTTGACAACGTGGAGTTTCTCAAGGGCCACATCGAGCAGATTCCCCTCCCCAATGCCGCCGTGGATGTCATCATCTCGAACTGCGTCATCAACTTGTCTGCCGACAAACGACGCGTGTTGCAGGAAGCCTTTCGTGTGCTCAAGCCGGGTGGTCGACTGGCGGTGAGTGACGTGCTCTCCCGCGGCGAGATTCCGTCTGCCGTGCGCAGCAGCATGGAGGCGTGGGTCGGGTGCATTGCCGGTGCCATGGATGAATGTGAGTTTCTCGACTTGGTGCATGAGGTCGGATTCGTTGACGGCGTCGTTGAACCGACGCGCGAGTATGCACCGGCCGATGCGCGTTCCTTCCTTGCACTGGCCGGCCTGCCCGCTGATGACAGGTTGGATCAGATAGACGGTCGCTTCCTCTCCGGCTTTGTGCGGGCGATCAAGCCGATGGAGTCACGGTAAATGCAACTGCGCAAAGCGGAGGCAGTGGACTGGGACGCGGTGCGTACATTGCTGTCGCAGGCGAAGCTTCCCACGGACGGCGCGCGCGAGCACCTCGCGCATTTCATCGTCGCTGAGGATGACCACGGAATCGCCGGTGTCATCGGGCGCGAGACGTACGGCAATGTCGCCTTGCTCCGCTCGGTCGTTGTGAGTGAACGGGCACGCGGCACCGGTCTTGGAGGGGATCTTGTCCGCGCCCTTGAGCAGCGCGCGACGGCAGCAGGTGTGCAAGAAATTGTGCTGCTCACCACGACGGCCGAGCGCTGGTTTCCCCGCTTTGGCTATGCGGTGATCGAGCGCGCTGATGTGCCGGCTGCGCTCCACGCGTCGGCGGAGCTGCGGGGGGCGTGTCCAGCGAGCGCCATCGTGATGCACAAGAAAATGGTGTAGCGGCGCGCGATTTCGCGTGTGTGCAGCGCGGACGCCAAGTTTGAATCAGAACGCGCCGATCAGGCCCAATGATTGAGCGGCCCGTGTCCGCTGCCAAGCTTGGGCGCGGTCAGGATGGCGCGATACACGTAGTCCAGCGAGCCGCGCACGGCGTCACGCATGTTGTTGCCTCGTGCCAGGTGCGCGGTGATCGCCGCACTTAGCGTGCAGCCAGTGCCGTGAAGGCTTGTGGTCTCGATACGCGGATGTCGGAAGTGTTCAAGCGCGCCGTCTGCGAAGAGTACGTCCACCATCTCGAGCCCTGGGAGATGGCCGCCCTTCACCAGCGCCGCGTGTGCGCCGTGGTCTTCCACGAGTGAACGCGCGGCGCGCTCCATGCCCGCAATGTCCTGCACTGATTGTTCGAGCAGGACCTGCGCTTCGTCGATGTTGGGCGTCACAAGGGTAGACAATGGAACCAGCTGCTTGAGTATGGTTGTCACTGTTCCATCGTCAACCAGCAAGTCGCCCGAGGTGGCGACCATGACAGGATCCAGGACGTACGGAACCAGCGTGTGCTCTCTGACAACATCGGCTGTGATGCGCGCGATCTCACGATTGCCAAGCATGCCACTTTTTACAGCGGCCGGCCTGAGATCCGCCATCAGCGCATTGAGCTGCTCCCGCACCAACTCGGGTGAGACCGCTGTCCACGCCGTAACGCCCAACGTGTTCTGAGCGGTGACCGCCGTGATGGCGGAGGTACCGAACACCTGAAATCGCTGAAAGACCTTGAGGTCGGCCTGAATGCCAGCACCACCGCCGGAGTCGGAGCCGGCGATGGTGAGTGCAATGGGAGTAAACGGTGTGGACTGCTGTGAACTCACCGCTGACCCATTACCGGCGAGGGAGGCAGCGATTTGAGGCGCGCCTTGAACTGCTGAAAGGCGCGCGTATCGGTGGTGAGCGACTTGAGGATCACGGGGTCGATTTGTGCAATCATGGCTTCGGAATCAGCGACGCGATCTTCAGCCAGCGGATGCGTTGAGAACATGCCATCGAGTCCGGACGGACGGCTCTGGCGCTCGGCGAGCAGCGTGCGAAACATGGCCGGCACGCCGCGTGGATCGATGCCGGCGCGCACAGCGTACTGAATGCCGACTTCATCGGCCTCGCGCTCATCATCACGAGAGAACTTGGCAAACACACCACCCGCACCAAGCTGAATCGCGGTGGATCCCAACCCACTGTTACACACCTGCGGGGCCAGGATGCAGGTGATGCCCAGCCCCACATTCGCCTGCTGGGCCTTGGCCATCTGCTCCATGGAGTGCCGCAGCGTCACGTGTCCGATTTCGTGTCCCAGCACGCCAGCGAGCTCCGAGAGCGTCGCCGCACGTTCGATCAAGCCACGATTCACATAGATGAATCCGCCGGGCACCGCGAAGGCGTTGACCTCCTGCTGGTCTACGACATAGAAATGCCAGTCAAGATTCCGGGTGTCGGCGACCCGAGCGAGGGAATCGCCCAACACCGTGATATAGCGGGCGACTTCCGGATCGGTGACAATCGGAAGCTGGCGGTTGATTTCGGCCGCGTACTGGCTGCCCATGGCGACTTCTTCCTGCGTCGATGCCATGCATCCGGCGACACCGGCGGTCACGATAGCCGCCGCGAGGCCGAGCGAAAGCGCCTGACCGCGACGACCGGATCGGCGATGAAGCGGCCGCGCGGTTGGCGCAATTCGCGAGCCGGCTGTAGCGTGATCCCCGTTGTGTCCCGACTGTCTGTTGCGCATATCCCTGTACCTGCGCCATGTCAGGCGCGATGACCGGTGACCTTGAAGACTCAACCCTGATGGTATGTGCTACACCGCGCGGAGCATATAGTGAAGCTGCTCTCTCTTGCTCGTGACCTCAAGCGCCGAAAGGCACGGGAGCGTCACGGACTTTTTGTCGCTGAGGGCCTCCGTACCGCGGAGGCTTTGCTAAACAGTCAGCTCACGGTGCACGGTGCGCTGATCATGCGTGATGCGGATCACGATATGCGTCTGGCGGCATTGTGTGACCGACTGAGCATGCGTGACATAGCCATGGAAGTGGTGTCGGAACGTGAGTTTGCGGATGCTGCGGATACCGAGACGCCTCAAGGCGTCTTGCTTATGGCTCGCATACCCCGCATTGCGCCGAAAAGTTTGCCGAGTCGCGCCGTGGTGGTGGTGCTTGATGCCGTCCAGGATCCAGGGAACGTTGGCACGATCGTGCGTACATCTCACGCGCTTGGCGCGTCGATGATGATCGCGTTGCCGGGAACGGTTGACCTCTGGAACGCCAAAGTCGTCCGTAGTGCGATGGGTGCGCTGTTCTCGCATGCGGTGGTTTCCATGTCATGGGAGGAGGCGACGTCGTGGCTGCACGCGCACGATGTCGCGTTGTGGGCGGCGGCGGCGGATGGTGTGCCGCTCTCGCAGGCGATGCAGGCACGCCATGCTCGCGTCGCACTGGTCGTGGCAAATGAAGGGAACGGTGTGTCCGACGCTGTGGCAGCGGCGGCCGCGCAGCGTGTCGCCATTCCGATGACGGCCGGCGCGGAGTCACTCAATGTGGCGGTCGCCACGGGCATCCTGCTGTACGCGCTTGGCGCTGAATCTTTCTGACCCCGAGGTCTTGTGCTCGCTGCGTTCCCGCTGGAGTTGTACTGGCCATTTTATCTTGCCACGTTCGTGGTGGGTGCCTGTTTCGGATCGTTTCTGAACGTGTGTGTATCGCGCTGGCCAGCGGATCTGAGCGTGGTCTCGCCGCCATCGCGGTGTCCGCTGTGCGAACGTCAGATCAAGTGGCATGAGAACGTGCCAATCTTTGGGTGGCTGCGTTTGCGTGGACGGTGCGCGGGGTGCCAGGCGCGCATCTCGGCGCAGTATCCGCTGATTGAGCTCGTGGTTGCACTCGCGTGGTTTGGCTCGGCATACGTGTTCGGCTTCACATTCGAGGCGCTGCGCGTGGCGGTGGTCGGTACGATTCTGCTGGGCATCGCGCTCACGGATCTGCAGCACTATCTCATCCCCGACGGCTTCACGATTACGGGATTGGGTTTCGCGCTCGTGACATCTGTCCTCGCGGCGCTGTACTTCACCGGACCTACACTTTTCGCCGGTCCGTGGGACGCGATCCTCGGCGCCTGTGTGGGGGCCGGTGCCATTCGAATTATCGGCTGGCTGGGCGAGGTGGCGCTCAAGAAAGAAGCGATGGGTTTTGGGGATGAGACACTGATGGCGTTCGTTGGCGCGGTGCTTGGGCCGCCTCGTACGTTACTCACCATTGTTGGCGGCGCCTTTCTTGGCGCGACACTGTTCCTGCTGGTGGTGGGTCCCATCGTGTGGATGCGTGCGCGCCAGCGTGGCGAGGAGTTTGCCTTTCCCGATGTGCCCTTCGGTGTGTTCCTTGCGCCGGCTGCGCTCCTTGCCTTGCTTTGGGGTGATCCTCTCATCGCCTGGTACCTTGAGCGCACTCTCGGACTCTGATGACTTCTGTGCACAATACATGCGCCGCCGTGTGCCGGGCGCTGCTGGTTGCTTCCGCACTGGTGTTGAGCGCGTGTGAATCCGCACCCTCCGTGGGTGATGGCCCGTATGCCAAGACGCTGGGTCGCGCGATTCCAAAGGTTGAGCAAGCCACGGGGCTGACGTTCAAAACGACACCTGTGCTGGAGACGCGTTCAAAGGCGGAGGTGCGCGAGTTCCTGCTCAAGCAGCTCACCAGCGAGCGCGCGCGCACCATGCTCACCGGACAGGAGGCGGTGTACAAACGTCTTGGCCTGATTCCGGATTCTGTTGACGTTGGTGAGCTGCTGCAGCGTCTGCTCGAAGAGCAGATTGTGGGCTATTACGATCCGGCCACCAAGGTGTTGTATGTGGTGGAGGGGGGACGTCCAGAGATCGTGGAGCTGACCATCACGCATGAACTGGTGCATGCGCTGCAGGATCAGTACATCAACATCGATTCCATTCAGGGCGCGGTGGGTGATGCGGATCGACAGGTGGCGGCGCAGTCGATCCTGGAAGGGCAGGCGGTATACGCCCACATTCGTGCGACCATTGGTGAAACGGGGATGCGCCTCGGTGGCTGGGAGCGCGCGCGTCTGGCCATGCGCCAGGAGCAGGGTGGTATGCCGGTGTTCTCCAGTGCGCCCATGATTCTGCGCGAATCGTTGCTGTTTCCGTATACGGGCGGCGCAGATTTCGTGCATCGTTTCACCTTGCGCCGACCGGGAGATGATGTACTGCAGGATATGCCTGCTTCTACTCGGCAACTGCTCAACGATGAATCGTACTTCGGGCCGGATGAGGAGGCGCTGATTGCACCAGAGGCGCGTCCTGTGCCGGTGCAGGTGACGCTCCCCGACCCGACGCGTGGCTCAGTGGCGTTTACCAATGTGTTTGGCGAGTTCGAAACGCGACTCATTCTCTACGAGTACGTGCGTGACGAAGTGCAGGCGGGTCGCGCCGCACGCGGACTGGCGGGTGACCGCTATGCGCTGATCGCGCTGCCGCAGGACAACGCGCTCGTGTGGGCCAGTGTGTGGGACTCGCAGGTGGAAGCGGCCGAGTTTGTATCGGTGTTCAATCAGTGGCTCAAGCAGCGGTACCGCCGCATTGCCACGCGTGATGCGCAGGATTCGTCGGTGGTGCGCTGGGGCGCTCCGCCAGACAGCGTGCGTGGGCGTTTCGCGTCGCGCAGTGTGATCACGCGTGTGGAAGAGCGGGATGGGCGCGCACTTGTGGTGATCGTGGACGCGCCGCTCGGACAGGCGGACGGTCTGATCGATCCGGCGCGCATTCGACTCGAGCAGTAGCCGCCGCGCATGGAGCCGGCGGTGAATCCCGACCTGCCACCCGTGCCAACGTCAGACACGGGATCGCCCCCAGCGCCTGAGCCAGACGCGTCGCTGCCGCCGGCACTGCGCATGACGGCCGACGACGAGATCAAGCGACAGCGTCTGGCTTCAATGAAGCGCACCGCGTCGGGTATGCTGGTGCTGGTGGCGGTGTTGTTCGCCGTGTCGAAGTACTATGAAACGCAGTACCCGTGGCTGGTGTGGGTGCGTGCGTTCTCAGAAGCAGCGATGGTTGGCGGCATCGCGGATTGGTTTGCGGTGACCGCGCTGTTCCGACATCCGCTGGGCATTCCGATTCCGCACACGGCCATCGTGCCGGCGCGAAAGGATCGCATTGGGACAGCGCTTGGCAACTTTGTGCAGCGCAACTTTCTGCAGCGTGATGTGGTGGCGCAGAAGCTGGCTGCCATGAAGCTCGGTGAACGCGCCGCGCGGTGGCTCGCCGAACCGGAGAACTCGCGGCGTCTCGCCCGACATGTCGCGACGGGACTTTCGGGTGCGGTGAACGTGCTCAAGGATGATGACGTGCAGGCCGTTGCCGATCGTGCGGTGGTGGCGCGGTTGCGCACCATGCAGGTTGCGCCACTGCTCGCGCGCGGCTTTGAACTGCTGACCGTTGGCGGGCGGCATCAGGGGCTGCTGGACGACGCGCTGCGGCTGGCGGCGCGTTTTGTCGCGGAAAATGAAGAGGTCATTCGCGAGCGGATAAAAGAAGAGAGCCCGTGGTGGGTGCCGGGCATGGTGGAAAATCGTCTGCACGATCGCATTGTCACGGGTGTGGAGAAGACACTCGCGGACGTCGCGGCTGATGCCGACCATCCACTGCGCATTCGTTATGACGAAGCGGTGCAGCGCTTTGTGGAGTCACTGCGCTCCTCGCCGGAAGTCATTGCGCGTGCGGAACAGCTCAAGCTTGAGCTGCTCGAACATCCGTCGGTCTCCGACTTCTCCCGCGAGGTGTGGACCGATGTGAAGGGGCGCATCACGCGCTATGCTACGCGTCTGGCGGACGAAGAACAGTCTGAGCCTGATGCGATTGAGCGTTGGGTAAGCGGTCTTGGTCGCTCGGTGCTTGCCGATCCGGCGTTGAGCGCGAAGGTGGATCAGTGGGTGGTGGAGCTGGTCACGTACGCAGTGGAGCATGCGCGCGGCGAAGTGGCGCAGCTGATCGCGACGACTGTGGAGCAGTGGGATGCCGACGCCACGTCGCGGAAGATTGAACTGCAGATCGGTCGTGACCTGCAGTTCATCCGGATTAACGGAACCGTGGTTGGCGGATTGGTGGGGCTCTTACTGCACGCGCTCGCGACGGCGTTCTGAGCCACCGCGCGTGCGCGGTACGACCGCCTCAGGCAGCGGCGCGTCATCGAGCGGCAGTGAGAGTGTGTCGTCGGCGCGATCGGCGGGTGTGTCGGTGGCGTTGCTCAGGAGGGCGAGATGAAACACCTCGTCCATCGTCGCCGCAAAGGTAAATGCCATGCCCGCACGCACTTCCTCCGGCACGTCGCGCAGATCTTTTTCGTTTGCCTTTGGAAGAATCACTTCGCGAAGACCAGCGCGGTACGCGGCCAGCACCTTCTCCTTTACCCCGCCGATTTCCAGCACACGTCCGCGCAGCGTGACTTCACCCGTGAGCGCGACATCGCGTCGCACGGGGCGGCGTGACAATGCGCTGGCGAGCGCGAGCGTTACGGCGATACCGGCGGACGGACCATCCTTGGGGATCGCGCCAGCCGGGAAGTGCAGGTGCAAGTCGGACTCGCGAAACTCCGCTTCGGAAATGCCAAGCGTATCGGCGCGGGAACGAACAAACGAATACGCCGCGTCAACAGATTCACGCATCACGCCGCCGAGTTGTCCGGTGACGGTGAGCTTGCCACTGCCGGCCATGCGCAGCGCCTCGATGGTCATGAGCTCACCCCCGGTGCTCGTCCAGGCGAGTCCTGTGACGGCGCCAATCTCGGGCTCTTTCTCTGCTTCTTCCATGTTGTAGCGGGGCGCGCCCAGAATTGCCTCCACGCGGGGCGTGTCAACGATCCACGTGGACTCGTCGCCATCGGCTTTGGAGCGAGCACGCTTGCGCATCACGGACGCAATGCACCGCTCGAAGGTACGCAGCCCCGCTTCGCGAGAGTAGCGCGAGGTGATGTGGCCGAGCACTGTGTCTGGAATCACCAGATCAATCGGATCAAGCCCGTGATCGGTGAGCAGACGCGGCAGCAGATAGCGCTCCGCGATCTCGACCTTTTCTTCGATCGTGTAGCCCGCAATGCGGATGACTTCCATGCGGTCGCGAAGCGCCGGCGGAATATCGTAAAGATTGTTGGCCGTGCATATAAACAGCACGGATGACAGATCAAACGGCAGATTGAGATAGTGATCAACGAACGTATCGTTCTGCGCCGGGTCGAGCACTTCGAGCATCGCAGCGGTTGGGTCTCCACTGGCGCCGCCATTGCCCATCTTGTCGATCTCGTCGATCATGATCACGGGATCGCGCACCTGCACGCGGCGCAGGGCCTGCAGCAGCATGCCCGGCATGGCGCCCACGTACGTGCGACGATGTCCGCGAATCTCGGCTTCGTCGCGCACCCCGCCCACCGAGATGCGATAGAACGCCCGACCGATGCTGTTGGCAATGGCTTCGCCGAGGGATGTCTTGCCCGTGCCCGGCGGACCCACAAAGCAGAGAATCGGTCCGTTGGGATCACCGCCGCGCAGCTTGCGCACGGCGAGGTATTCCACGATGCGTTCCTTGGCTTCGTCGAGTCCGTAGTGCCGATCTTCGAGCGCTTCCTCGACCTTCGCCAGCGCGATATCCGAGTCGTTCGCCGATCGCGCGTGCCAGGGCAGCGCGAGCAGGCAGTCGAGATAGGTGCGCAGCACCTGATACTCGCTGCTGGCTGGCGAGAGCTGGCGCAGCCGTTCCGTTTCGCGGCGCGCTTCGCTGGCCACCTTCTCCGGTAGTTGCGCGTCTTCAATGCGACGCAGCAGATCGATGGATTCCTTTTCGTTGGGATCCGCTTCGCCAAGCTCGGACTGAATCGCGCGCAGCTGCTGCCTGAGGTAAAACTCGCGCTGGTGTTCTTCGATCTTGACTTCCGTCTGCTTCTTCACGTCTTCCATCACGCGGGCGCGGGCGACCTCGCGCTCCAGGCGTGACAGGATAAAGCGAATGCGCTGACCGATATCGAGCCGCTGCAGCACTTCGTCCTTGTCAGCGATGCGCAGATTCATGTTCGTGGCCGCGAGGTCGGCAAAGCGCCCCGGGTCGGACACATTCATCTTGAGAATCTGCGGCACTTCTGCCGGAATGCGTTCAATCAGCTCGGCCAGTGTTTCCGCGGCCGATACGGTGCGTGCGACCAGCTCATCGAGTTCCGTTGGGTCGGCCGGTGTTTCACGCGCGCCCTGCACATTGGCCACGGCAAAGGGCTGCACCTGTGCGATGTCATCGAGCGTGATGCGGCGCAGTCCCTGGAGCGTGATCTGCACCGTGTCACCGGGCAGGTTGATGCGTTCGTGCACGCGCGCTGCCACGGCGACCTTGCCGATGAAACTGTGCGGATCGATCGGATCTTCCTGTTCCGAGCCTGCCACAACGAGCGCTACGATCAAGCCGGATTCCTCATGCGCCCGAAGCAGCGCGAGGTTTTCCGGAGCACCCATCTGCACGGCGATCGTACCGAGCGGAAAGACGATGGTGGAGCGGAGAGCCATGAGCGGCAGCGTGGGCGGCAGCTCGGAGCGCAGAATCTCTTCCTTTTTCTGCCCACGGGGCATGGGCAGCGACGGAAAGCGCGAGGCAGGTCGGGACACGGCTGGCGGGGACGGGGACGATCGGCGCACCGCCGGGAAGCGGTGGAGACCGGTGTTCCGCGGGACATCGCAGCGGCGCGACGACTCACGTCACTAAAGGTATCGGTCGTGGATCACGGAATGGTGAGCCGAGGGGAATGTACGATCCGGGGCGCTGTCCGCAAATCGTGTCTGCAAACCAACTTGCGGCGCGTTCGGCACAAACCGTCACGCAGCGGGCACCCGGAGCGCCACGACGTGCGACTTGCTGCGGTTCGCAGACTCTTTGGTTCGAACCCTAACGAAATGGCGGACCCGCGAGTAGCGTTTTGGCGTCTCGTATACTGTTGCGTTTCACTCGCGGTCTGCACTCCCCGAACTCCCGCCCGACTGCATGCGACCCCACGTTTGTTTGCCTACGCCAGGGGCTGGCTGAATGGCCAAGCCCACCCTCGCCGCCGCCCTCACGGACAACTTCCTCGGACACTCACCGGACTGGTACAAACTCACCATCATTGGCTTCCTGATCGCCAATCCGCTCATCATGATGACGGCTGGCCCGCTGATTGCGGGCTGGGTGCTCATCCTGGAGTTCATTTTCTGCCTTGCGATGGCGCTCAAGTGCTATCCGCTGCAGCCTGGCGGTTTGCTGGCACTCGAAGCGGTCGTGATGGGATTGACGTCGGCCGACAGCGTCTACGCTGAGATCGTGCAGAACTTTCCGGTAATCATGCTGCTGATGTTCATGGTGGCGGGCATCTATTTCCTGAAAGAACTGCTGCTGTTCGGCTTTACCAAGATGTTGCTGCGCATCCATTCCAAACCGTTGCTGAGTGTCACGTTCTGCGCGGTGGCAGCGGTACTCTCAGCGTTTCTGGATGCGCTCACCGTGACGGCGGTGGTGATCACCGTTGCCAGCGGCTTCTACCACATCTACCACAAGGTCGCGTCGGGCAAGCAGTATCATCATGATCATGATGCCAACGGTGACGATGAGATCGGCGAGCTGGATCGTTCGGATCTTGATGTCTTTCGGGGCTTCCTGCGCAGTCTGATGATGCACGCGGCGGTTGGCACGGCGCTCGGAGGCGTGGCCACGATGGTTGGTGAACCGCAGAATCTGCTGATCGCCAAGACGGCCGGCTGGGACTTCCAGACGTTTTTCCTGAATACGCTACCGGTCTCGTTCCCCGCGCTGCTGATGGGACTGCTCACATGCCTCGTGGTGGAGCGCATGAAGTGGTTCAGCTTTGGTGACGAGTTGCCGGGTAATGTGCGCGCGATTCTGAATGCGTATGACGAACATGAGAGCGCCAAACGGACGCCGGGCGACATGGCGATGATCTGGGTGCAGGCGATCATCGCCGTCCTGCTGGTACTCGCACTGGCATTCCACTTCGCCGAAGTCGGTCTTATCGGACTCACCGTGATTGTGCTGGCCACGGCCATGAATGGGATCACGGAGGAACATCGCCTGGGACGTGCGTTCACTGAGGCGATGCCGTTCACCGCGCTGCTCGTGGTGTTCTTTGCCATCGTCGCCGTGATCCACGACCAGCATCTGTTCACACCGGTGGTGCGCTATGTGCTCACCTTCGACGGCGCAGCGCAGATTGGCGCGCTCTATCTGGCGAACGGCGGGCTCTCGGCCATCAGCGACAACGTGTTTGTGGCGACCGTGTACATCACCGAAGTCTACGCGGCGCTGCAGGCCGGCGAGATCACCCGGGAGCAGTTTGACCGGCTGGCGGTGGCGATCAATGCCGGAACGAATCTGGCGAGTGTGACGACGCCCAATGGTCAGGCGGCGTTTCTCTTCTTGCTGACATCCGCGCTGGCGCCGCTGATACGGCTGTCGTACGGCCGCATGGTGTGGATGGCGCTGCCCTACGCGATTGTGTTGTCGGTGACCGGGTTGCTGGCGGTGGTGTTCTTGTTGCCGTGACGACAGGCTGGTGGGATGTCCGTCCGATTGTGGACGGTGTTCGGTCGGCGGTGTGCGCATCCGCCGACCGATTCGTTGGTGCAGCAACTACCAATCGGTTTGCCGGTAATCCTTGAGGAACTGCCCCCAGATGTGCGTGCCGGTATTCATGCCGGTAATGATGGGATCAACAATGCGCGCCGCACCGTCCACAATATCGAGCGGTGGATGAAATCGGTGGTTCACTATTTTGCGTGCCGCAATCTGCGCGGCGTCTTCATCGGTCACCCAGCCGGTGTCCACGCTGTTCATGTGAATGCCGTCCTGCACATAGTCAGTGGCTGAGGTGCGCGTCATCATGTTGAGCGCTGCCTTGGCCATGTTGGTGTGCGGGTGCCGGGTGGTCTTGCTGTTGCGATAGAACTGACCTTCCATGGCGGAGACATTCACGATGTGCTTGTCACGATTCTCCGTGCGCAGCATGAGCGGCTTGAGGCGCGCGTTGAGCACGAACGGCGCAATGGCGTTCACCAGCTGCACCTCGAGCAACTCCACGCTCGGCACCTCGTGCAACAGCAGGCGCCACGAGTTGCGCTCACGCAGATCGATCTGTTGCAGATCCTGATCGAGTTTGCCTTCGGGGAAGAGTGTGTGTTCTACGAGCAGGTCGTCGGGGAGCAGTGGTAGTTGTGAGAGGGCGGCGGCTTGTGTGAGGCCAACGTGATCGCGCGGTGAGGCCGCTGCTGATGATGCGGTGGACCCGTCTCCGAGCTGCCGTGCGTCGCGCCATGATTCATACGTACCGAGCAACTGTCGTGCGACGGGTGAGAGCGTGTGCGTCGAGGCGGTTTCCTGCTCCATCATGTGCGCGTAGAAGGCCGGTGGACGGCGCACTGTCTGACACGCATTGTTCACAATGAAATCAAGTCGTGATTCGCTCTCGAGCAGTGTGTGGCAGAACGCTTCAACGCTTGGTGTGTGGCGCAGGTCGAGTCCGAATATCTCAAGCCGGTCTTTCCAGTCACTGAAGTCCGGCTCAGCGGCGTAACGCGCGGCCGAGTCGCGCGGAAAGCGCGTGGTGACGAGCAGCCGTGCACCGCAGCGCAGGAGCTTGAGGCCCGCCTGATAGCCGATCTTCACGCGTCCGCCCGTGAGCAGGGCGGTGCGACCGCTCAGGTCCGCGAGTTCGGTGCGCTTGGCAAAGTTGAGGTCACCGCAGGGTCCGCACATCTGGTCGTAGAAGTGATGTACGTCGGTGAACTTTTGTTTGCAGATGTAGCAGTGTTGCGGGACGGCCGCCTGCGCGATGGCGGCGGTTGTATGCTCCGTGCCAGAGGCGATGTCATCAGCTTCACCAACGGCGTGCGGAATCTCCGTGCCGTCTATTCTCTCTTCTGGTTCCTGATCACGCGGATCATGCAGGCGATACACATTGGGTGTGGTGAACACCGGCTGGCGACGCAGCGCACGAATGCCCGTTTCGTGCAACACGGCATCGTCCCGCTCCGCTGCGGCCTTCTTGCGTTCGCGCGTGGTGGCTTTGACCATGGCGCGTCTGGCACGCGCATCCGGATTGAACACCTGGCCAACAGCGTTGAGAAACGCCTGACGCTCCTCGGCTGGAACGGCGAGGAGCACGCTGCGGTCGTTGATAATGCGGCTGAGCAGCTCGGTGGCGCTGCGGATTTCCGCCTGAATGGTTTGTGTGTCGTCTGGAGCGGTCACGTACAGGAGGTCTGGAGCAGGCGCCGGGGTGCAACACTGGGAAGCCGAAGCGCGTCAACTATGTAAGGTAGTCGCGGCTTGCGGTGAGGTGGCCTGGCTCGCAGGATCCGGCAGGTGACCCGCTCGGGCCGTACAGCTGTTCCCTCAATCCTGCGTTGGTAATGCTCTCTTCCTCTATGAATTTCTCGCCGCGTGCAACTCGCCGCGTCGGCGCGGCCTTGCTCCTGGCCTCCACACTGGCGGTTCCCGCGCTGTTGTCGGCTCAGCAGCCCGTGCTCCGCACCTGGCAGGAGCAGAACGACTACAAGGCGGGCGCCACGCCCTTTGAACCGCTCATGAAGTTTTGGTACGATCTCGACGCGGCAAGCGACGAGGTCAGCATCAAACCGCTTACGCAAACGCTGCTTGGTCGCGAGTTCACGTTGGTGACCGAGTCGCGCGGTCCGATCAGCAATGCGCAGGATGCGCTGCGCTCTGGCAAAACGATCGTGCTCATTGCCAACGCCGTGCACGGTAACGAGCCGGCAGGCAAGGAGGCGTCACAGCTTGTGGCGCGCGATCTCGTATTTGGTGGTCTCAAGCCGCTGCTGGATAGTGTGATTGTGCTGTTCGTGCCGTTGGTCAATCCCGATGGCGGCGAAGTGCGGCGACGCACGAATGAATCGGGGTTTGATATGAACCGCGACTACATCAAGCTTGAGTCACAGGAGATCTACGCGCTGGTCACGCAGGTGCTCAATGAATGGACGCCCGACATTCATATCGACACGCACCATGGTGGATCGGCACCGTACACGCTGACGTGGCAAGGCACGCTCAATCCCGCGGTTGATCAGCAGCTGCGTGAATATCCGTACCGCACGATCATGCCGCGCATGCGTGCCGCACTGCAGGCGGATGGCTACGATGGCTTTGATTATTCCGGCGCGCAGACGCGAGACAGTGTGCGTGGCTGGGGGTCAACGTCCGTGGAGCCCCGCAAGCATCACGTGTATACCGGCATGGCGAACTCGATTGGTCTGCTGTTTGAAACGCCGTCATCGTCACACCGCGTGCGTAATGGTGTGGTGGAGTCGGTTCCGCAGGCCGAGCGGTATTTCCATCAGGTGCGCGGCCAGGAGCTGGGAATGCGTGCGGTGCTCCAGCATGCGTATGAAAAGCGCGGCGAGGTGCGTGCGCTCACCACGGGGTCGCGCATGCGCGCTATTCGCGCGGGGGCGTCGCCGTCGACGAGTGATTCGGTGGTGGTTGATTATGAACTGGTGTCGCGCGGCACGGAGCCGGTGTGGATGTCGAACCCGGGTGATACGGCGCGCCCATTTGCGCTGCGTGATGTACCGGTGTGGCTCAAGTACGAGCCCACACGCAAGGTCCCGCGCGCTCGCGGGTATGTGCTGCCGGCGTCCATTGCGAAAGTGGTGCCGCTGCTCATGGAGCATGGCATCCGTGTGCATCGCTTCACGGAACCAGCGTCACTTGAACTCGAGATCTATGATGCGCTTGGCGTCGAGCGCAACGAGTTTTTTCAGGGGCACTATTTGCAGTCCGTCACGTCGGTGGAGCAACGAACGGATACGGTGTCGGTGCCTGCGGGCTGGTACTACGTGAGCACAGCGCAGGCGAAGGGCAATCTGATTTCGTATTTGCTGGAGCCGGAGACGGATGACAACCTGATCACGTGGAATTTTCTGGACAACGTGCTGCAGGTGGGCGATCGACGTCAGCGTGTGCCGATGATGCGCGAGGTGACAGCGCAGCCGAAGCGGTTGCTGGAGGTGACGCCGTTTGGCGGAGGCGATCGCACTCGGTTCTGGAGGCCGTAGCAACGGACGAATTGGTTCGAAGCGGTGACTACGTCATCACGCGTATAGAGGAGCGTGTCGGCATGGCCGATGTTGGTGGCCGATCACGGAACTGGTGATCGGTCACCTTCGTCGGAGTAATTGATGCCCCGTTTCTGTGTAGTCCTGTCGCTTGCGGCGCTCAGCGGTTCAGTTGTGCAGGGGCAAGCGGTAGTACCCCCGTCACTGTCGGCGCTCACTGAAGGAACACGGGTGCGCGTCACCGTCGTGTCTCGGCCACCAGGCCTGCCCGACACCCGTCCGATCGTTGGCGCCGTTCGCCGAGTGACCGCGGACTCGATCACATTGATGACGGGCTCGCCCGGCACGGTCACGCTGGTGCTTACAGAGATCGCGAAGCTGGAGGTAAGCGACGGCATGCGTCGGCGATGGAAGCGAGGAATGGGACTCGGGCTGGCCGCCGGTGCGGCCACCGGTGCGACGCTCGGATCGTTGGATGCCGAAGGCTTTCTCGGCTCGAGAGAGGCCGCGGTGGCGATCGGCGCTGTCGTATACGGCGTCATTGGCACGGTCGCGGGAGGTTTAATCGGACTCGGCACAACAACTGAGCGGTGGCGACCCGTTTCGCTGGACAGCGACGACCGCCGACTGAGCGTGCGACCATT
>JBGTOG010000284.1:0-10145 GCA_041742675.1 Gemmatimonadaceae bacterium
GCTGGCACTGCCTCGCAACTCTTCGGCATGCGCCAACCGACGATGCTCGGCCTCCAGTGCTTCCTCTTCGCCAACACGAGGCGCCGCGGCATCGATTTCCTGCACGATGAAGCGCAGATAATCGGCTCGTTTCGCCGCCTCTTGCTGTTGCGCACCAAGCGCCTCACGTTCCGCGCGCGCCGAGAGCACGCGTGTGTGCGCTTGCGCTACTCGCGATGCCAGTTCCGTGGCGTTGGCATAGGCATCCAGAACACCGCGCTGCACCGCGCTATCAAGCAGCTGTTGCGCTTCGTGCTGTCCGTGCACCGCCACGAGCTGCGCACCAAGTTCACGCAACACGGCAATCGTCACCGACGAGCTATTGACCCAGGCGCGCGAACGGCCAGTCAGTGACACTTCGCGCTTGAGCGTGAGCATGTGGTCGTCTGCATCAATGCCGCGTTCATCCAGCCACTCGTGCAGCTCCGGACGTGCGGCAGTGTCAAACGTCGCCTCAACAACAGCTTTGTCAGCGCCTGCGCGAATGCGATCAGCGGCAGCGCGCTCGCCGAGCAACAAACCCAGCGCCCCCACGATCAGTGATTTGCCTGCACCTGTCTCACCGGTGAGTACATTCAGCCCGCTGGCCAGCGGCAACGTCACCGACTCAATCACGGCTACGTTGCGCAGGCGGAGCTCGAGGAGCATTCCGCCCGACCTGCTAAACGGGAGCGACGACGCCGTCGCGCTCCGAGAGTCCGCCCCAGCCAAGCTTGTGACGGAGGCGGACAAAGAAGGACGTACCAGGGAAGCGGACAATGCGCACAGGAGTTGGGGCTCGACGAATGCGAAGGGTTTCGCCGGCCATGAAGGTAGTGCCCACCTGCCCGTCTACCGTCACCAAAAGTCCTTCCGGCCCATCTTCAGCACGCACGGCCACTTCAACATCCGGTGGCAAGACCAGCGGGCGCATGGCCAGCGTGTGCGGCGAAACCGGCGTCACGATGATCGACTCAACGGTAGGCACCACCACCGGACCACCCGCGGACAGACTGTAGCCAGTAGAACCCGTGGGTGTTGAGATCACCACACCATCGGCCCCAAGTGCACCGATGGCTTCACCGTCTACATGCACGCCAAAGCGCACCACACGTGCAAAACCGCCCTTGTGCAACACCACATCGTTGAGGCAACGCCAATGGCCACGCGGTTCGTCATCGAGACCGTACGCACGCGCTTCGAGCGTCATTCGATTCTCCGCCATGAACTCACCACGCGACCAGCGACGCAGCGCATCATCAAACTCATCGCCGCCGCACGACGTGAGAAACCCGAGACGACCGAGATTCACTCCGAGGATCGGGATATCGCGACCGGCGAGATATCGCGCACCGCGCAACAGCGTGCCATCACCGCCGAGTGTGAGCAGCAGGTCGAGCGTTTCGGGGCCTTCAAGTGCCTCGCCTTGTTCGGCGATTTCGTACAGCTCTTCTTCAAACGCCAGCGTCGCGCCAAGCGCGGGAGCGAGGTCCAGCAGCGCGCCAAGCACCCCGGGCAATCCGGCGTACCCGCGATGACCGATCACGCCTATGCGCATCAGCCAGCCAGCGCTTCGGTTTCGCGCAACGAGCGCACGCGTTCCACCACACCTGCGACATCGAGTCCGCACTGCGCAAGTTGCCGTGCGCGCGACGCCGCGTAGATGATGCGATCCGGCACACCATGCACCGAGACACGCACATGCGGCGCCAACCGACGAATCGTTGCACTCATGAACGCACCAAAACCATTGACCACCGTGCCTTCCTCGAGCGTGAGCACCATGGAATGGTCGGACAGAATCGCGTTCAGCGTGACCTCGTCATACGGCTTGAGATAGCGACAGTTGACGACGGTGATGTCGAACCCGTCCGCCGCAAGCTGCGTCGCGGCTTCCATCGCGGTATTCACCATCGTGCCCACGGCAAGAATGGCGAGTTCACGCCCGTGACGCGGCACTTCCCACGTGCCATACGGAACCGCCGGAATGTCTTTCATCGCGGGCGGCACATCCGGTGACAGATCACGCGGGTAGCGCAGGCACAACGGGCCGGTGTGTTCGACACCGGCGCGCAGCAGTCCGAGCATTTCCGTGCCATCGCGCGGCGCGGTAACAGTCATGCCGGGAACGGCGAGCATGTAGGCAATGTCATACAGTCCCGCATGCGTTTCGCCGTCTTCACCAACGAGGCCGGCGCGATCCATGCAGAAAGTGACGGGCAGATTCTGAATCGCGACGTCGTGCACGATGTTGTCGTATCCGCGCTGCAGAAACGTGGAGTAGATCGCCACCACCGGCTTGATGCCCTGCGTCGCGAGTCCGGCTGCGAACGTGACCGCATGTCCTTCAGCGATTCCCACATCAAAGAAACGCGACGGATACGTCTTGCCGAACGCACCCGTTCCGGTACCACTCGGCATAGCTGCAGTGATCACTGCCAGGTCCGGCACTTCTTCGCCGAGCTCGACGAGCCCTTTGCCAAACGCGGCCGTGTAATTGGGGTTGCCAAGCTTCGCCACCGCGCGCTGCTTGCCGGTGCTCGGATCGTGTCCGGGCGGCAGCGCATGCCACTTTTCGCCGTGTTCGCCGGCCGGAAATCCCTTGCCCTTCTGCGTGATCACGTGCACCAGACGCGGCCCCTTGAAATCACGCACGGCGCTCAGTGTTTCAATGAGCGCGTCCATGTCATGGCCGTCAACGGGACCGAAATAACGAAAGCCGAGTTCTTCGAACAGCACGCCAGGCGTGAGGAATGACTTCACACTTTCTTCCCACTTGCGAACCAAAGTGCTCACGCCCGTAAACGGCGACGGCGCGGAATCCACCAGTTCGCCGATCTTTGAACGCAGACGATTGTAAAGCGGATTGCGCTGCACCGACAGCAGATACTTGTGCATCGCGCCGACGTTCGGTGCGATGGACATCTCGTTGTCGTTGAGCACCACAATCAAGTCGCGATCGGAATGACCAGCGTTGTTCAGTCCTTCGTACGACAAGCCGCACGACAGCGCACCGTCGCCCAGGATCGCGGCGACCTTGAAGTTTTCACCGCGTATATCGCGTCCGGCGGCCATACCAACGGCCGCCGAGATGGCGGTGGCCGCGTGCCCGGCGCCGAATGTGTCGTACTCACTTTCCGAACGCTTGAGAAAGCCGCTCAGTCCATGTTCCTGTCGAAGCGTATCAAGCCGGTCGTTGCGCCCGGTGAGCAGCTTGTGCGGATAGCCTTGGTGCCCGACATCCCACACGAGCAAATCGCGCGGTGTGTCCAGCACCGTGTGCAGGGCAATCGTGAGCTCCACGACACCAAGTCCGGCACCAATGTGCCCACCGGTATCGGAGCAAACATCAATCAGTCGGGCGCGCATTTCTGCAGCGACCGTGCGCAACTCATCGCGCGAAAGGCCGCGCAGATCCGCCGGTGACTGAATACGATCGAGGATGGACATGGGCAGAATGGAAAGAGGTAGTCGAGGGGGAACGCGGGTCAGACGGGACCGTCAGTTCCGTCGCTCGACGATGTACCGCGCCAGCTGCTCGAGCGTGGGGGTCAATAGCCCCTCGGCCGCGAGTGTCTCACAGGCTTCATTGATCAACGCGGTGGCGCGTTCAATGGCTCCCTCCACCCCGAGCAACGCCGGGTAGGTGCTTTTGGAGAGGGCGAGATCGCGTCCGGCGGTCTTGCCGAGTTCGTCGGTTGTCGCGGTTACGTCAAGCACGTCATCCGCGATCTGAAACGCCAGACCGATGGCCGCACCGTAGTGCGCCAGCGCGTGGCGACGCTCGCTGCTGGCACGCGCCGCCTGTGCACCGAGCGTCACTGATGCGGCGATCAGCGCGCCGGTCTTGAGGCGATGCACACGCTCCATCGCATCGAGAGAAAGCGCCACACCTTCGGCTTCGAGATCGAGCAGCTGCCCGCCAATCATGCCACCGGCGCCTGATGCGGCCATCAGAGTTCGCACCACATCGCCGGCTTCTGATGCCGAGAGACCCAATTCAATCGCCGCGTGATATGCGCTTCGCGCCGCCAGCGGGACCATGGCCAGTCCAGCGGCCGTTGCCACAGGTACGCCGTACACCCGATGCACCGTGGGACGACCGCGTCGCACGTCGTCATCATCCATGCACGGCAGATCATCGTGCACGAGCGAATACGCGTGCACTACTTCAACTGCGGCGGCGAGTTCGTAGGCATTGGTGGGACCACCACACGCACGGCTTGCCTCCAGCAACAGAATCGCGCGCAAACGTTTGCCCTCGCCGAGCAGCGCGTACCGAATCGCTTCCGCAGTGAGCGGTGCGACATTGCCGAGCCAGCGCGCGCAAAACGCATCGAGCGCCCGCTGCACGGCCACGCGATCCTCGCCGAACCGACTGGCTGACGGCATCGGCGTGGGCGCGCTCGCGAGCGTAGACGGTCGAACGAGCTGATCAGTCGTCACGATCAGTCAACACGAGGGATCCGTCGGCCGCCGCAACCAGTTCCTGCACACGACCGTTGGCTTCGGCGAGCGCGCCATTGGCCGAGCGCAACCGCGCGATCCCTTCCTCGAACAGACGCAAGGCCCGATCGAGGTCCAGATCATCACGATCGAGATCGCGAACAATGACTTCCAGTCGTGCCACATCTTCTTCAAACGTCATGCGCGCTCCACGTCAGTGACCGAATCACCAGGGGCCGAATCCAGGCGTGCCCGCACCGACTCCGCCGTCGCTGACACAATGCCATCCCGTAGCCACAGCTCGAACGCCATTCCAGAGGCGAACGCGCCCACCTCCGACAAAGTAGCGCCATCAGGCGTTCGCGCTACCGCATAACCGCGGGCGAGTGTGGCCAGCGGGCTCAGGGCCTCCAACTGCGCGGCTGCTGTGGACAACCGCGCCTGGCGCCGTTCCGTCACACGCTGGGCACCCGTGACCAGCCGTCGCTGAATGTGTTCGAGGCGCGTGAGCACACGATGCTGGCGCCGCTGCGCGGTAGCGGCGAGTTGCCGACCGAGCGCCCGCAGGCGTGATCGCTGATCCACGATCGACGGCACCGCCGCCTCCGCGGCCGCGCTCGGCGTCGCGGCACGGAGATCGGCCACCAGATCGCAGATGGACACATCGGTCTCGTGCCCAACGGCCGAGATGGTGGGAATGGGACACGCAGCAAGCGCCCGGGCCAGCCGTTCGTCGTTGAAGGCCCAGAGATCTTCTCGCGATCCGCCGCCGCGACCGATGATGAGCACATCCGCGCCGCCCCAGCGTTCGAGATGCCCCAAGGCGGCGATGAGCGACTCGGGCGCACCTTCTCCCTGCACGCTGGCCGGAATAAGGACCAGGTTCACACCGGGCGAGCGTCGTCGCGAGACGGTGATGATGTCGTGCAACGCGGCGCCACTCGCGCTGGTGATAATGGCGACGGTGCGCGGCGACTGCGGCAGCGCACGCTTGCGGGCCGGATCGAGCAGGCCGTCGGCCTCAAGACGCTGGCGTGTGAGCTCCAGTGCCTTGCGCCACAGTCCCTCGCCGTCGGCTTCGAGTGCGCGCACAGAGAACTGCAGATCGCCGCGCACAGGCCATACGGTCATCTGTCCGAGCGCGACCACTTGCATGCCGTCATCGGGCGGAGCCGGTATCCGGCGCGCCTGCGTGCTCCATACCACGCAGCGCACCTGCGCCTCTGCATCACGCAGCGCGAAATACCAGTGCCCGTTGCGATGGGCCTTGAAGTCACTCACCTCACCGCGCACCCAAAGCGGCGGGAAGGCACCCTCAACCAGCTCCTTGGCAGCCGACGTCAGATCATGCACGGCGAGTGGCAGATCAGGCGTCGCACCCGGCACGGCTTCCATGTAGCCGATCGAGCTGCTGCCACTCATGCTCGCGTCACGCGCTGACATGCGTGCCATCAGGTTGTGCGCACCGCGGCGAGTCGGTCTGCCGTGCGCCGCGCTGCGACGCGTTCAGCGGAGCGCACCGTGTTACGCAGCAGCATCGCGATGGTCATGGGGCCAACGCCGCCCGGTACCGGTGTGATGCGGCCCGCCACCTCGAACGCGCTGGGGAAATGCACATCGCCGCACAACCGCGATCCTGACGCGCGCGAGCTGTCGGCAACACGATTCATGCCCACGTCAATCACCGTGGCGCCCGGTTTGATATGCTCGCCATGGATCATCTCGGCGCGGCCAGCCGCGACGATCAGAATGTCGGCGCGACGCGTGTGCGCATGCAAATCGCGCGAACGGCTGTGGCACACGGTGACCGTGGCATCACCACCGACACGCTGTTGCACGAGCATGGCCGCCATGGGCTTCCCCACGATGTTGCTGCGACCAACAATCACCGCGTCGGCGCCCTTGGTTTCCACACCGGAACGCAACAACAGCTCAATCACGCCGGCGGGAGTACACGGCATAAAACCATCGTCGTGCCCGATGAGCATCTTGCCCACGTTGACGGGATGAAAGCCGTCCACATCCTTGGCCGGATCAATGTGACGAATTACCACATCCGGATCGATCTGCTTGGGCAGTGGCATCTGTACGAGAATGCCATGCACTTGATCGTCCGTGTTGAGGCGCTCGATGAGCGATAGCAGTTCTGCCTGTGATGTGCTCGCCGGCAGTCGAATCGTTTCTCCGGCCATGCCGACCGCCTTCGAGGACTTCTCCTTGTTGGCGACGTACACGGCACTGGCGGCATCGTCTCCAACAAGCACAACCGTGAGCCCCGGGACGACGCCGCGCGCGACGATTGACGCGACATCGCGCGCGACTTCCTCGCGAATCGCCGCGGCGATTGCCACTCCATCGATGCGTTCAGCGGGCAAAGTCTACCGACCTCGTTTCACGAATGACGACCACCTTGATCTGGCCAGGATATTGCAACTCCGATTCAATGCGGCGTGCGATTTCTTCAGACAGCGCCGCGGCGCGCACATCGTCCACCTGATCGGGTGTGACCACCACGCGCACTTCGCGTCCCGCCTGAATGGCAAACACGCGCTCCACGCCGCGATAGCTCGACGCGATTTTTTCCAGCCCCTCAAGGCGCTTCACGTATGTCTCGAAGGCTTCGCGCCGCGCGCCGGGCCGCGACGCGCTGATTGTATCGGCCGCCTGCACGAGCACCGACACTTCGCTCTCGTGCGGCACATCATCATGATGGGCAGCGATGCAGTTCACCACGAGCGGATTCTCGCCGTATTTGGTGGCCACTTCGACGCCGAGCTGCACGTGCGTGCCTTCGTGCTCATGCGTAAGCACTTTGCCGATGTCATGCAGCAGCGCACCGCGCTTGGCCGACGCGACATCAAGGCCAAGTTCAGCCGCCATCATGCCGGCCAGCCACGCCACTTCCTTGCTGTGCGCCAGGATGTTCTGCCCGTAGCTCGTGCGCCAGCGCATGCGTCCGATCAACCGAATCAGTTCGGGATGCAGTCCGGCAACACCCACTTCGTACGCCGCCTGCTCACCCGTATCCAAAATCTGCGCGTCAACTTCGAGCCGCGCCTTGGCCACAACCTCTTCAATGCGACCGGGATGGATACGCCCATCGCTGACCAGCTTTTCCAGCGCCAGCCGCGCTGTCTCGCGTCGCACCGGGTCAAAACAGGACACCACCACCGTATCCGGCGTGTCGTCAATGATCACGTCCACACCGGTGGCCAGCTCGAAGGCGCGAATGTTGCGTCCTTCTCGACCGATGATGCGTCCCTTCATTTCGTCATTCGGCAGCGCGACCGCGCTCACGGTGGTCTCCGCCGTGGTCTCAGCGGCCACGCGCTGCACCGCGAGCGCGACGATCTTGCGCGCCTCGCGATCGGCGTTGCGCTTGGCCGAATCGCGCACCTCGCGTAGCCGACTGGCCGCGTCCGCCATCGCTTCATCTTCAAGCCGACGAATGATCTCGGCTTTTGCGTCGGCGGCCGAGAGTCCGGCGAGCTGCTCAAGACGCCGCTGCTGCTCGGTGACGAGCCGTCGCGCCTCGGTCTCGCGCTCGGCAATCTGCGCGTCGCGTGTGTCGAGCACGCCGCTGCGTGATGTGAGGTCACGTTCGCGGCCAGCCAACGTGTCCGATCGACGTTCCATCTGATCTTCGCGATCCTGCATGCGACGCTCGTCACGCTCTACTTCATCACGGCGCTTGCGCACTTCCGCTTCGAGATCTTCTCGAAGCTGGATCAGCTCTTCCTTGCCGGCGACCACCGCGCCCTTGCGAATGGTCTCCGCTTCGCGCGTCGCCTCGTCCATGAGGCGCTTGGCTGTGTCCTCGGCGGTGGTGCGCGCAAGGCGCTGCTGCTCGCGTTCGCCGGCGGCGCCTGCGCGACGTCCAAACACAAACGTCAGCACCGCCACGACCACGCCAAGCGCGCCGACTATCGCGGCGAGCGGAAAGCTGTCCATGGATCTATCACTCCACCGCGGTTCCGCGCGGAAATCGAAGTCTTGGTCGCGCTGCGGGGGGCTCAGCGCGCAACCTATTAAGGCACTTCGGAACGTACGGGTGGAATTCGGTGACCGCAACCAGTCCGGACCCGTGAAATCACGCCGGGGCCAACCGTATCACGACGGTCCTAGAGCGGCGCGCCGTCTTCCCCGCGCTTGGCCGGCGGAAGCAACGGCCTGAGCTCGCCTGCAAGACCGCGAATATCATCGGCCAAGGCCTCGGCCGCGGCGCGCTCCGTGAAGAGTTCGTCGGTGATCTGCAGGGCCGCCAAAATGGCCGCCTTGTGCGTCTCCACCACCGCGCCGCTGTCAAGAATGGCCCGGGTGATCTTGTCTACATGCTCAGCGACCGCCCGCGTATGCGCTTCGCTCGCCTCGGTGCGCAGGGTGTATTCCTCGCCCACGATTCGCACGCGTACCACGTTGCGCCAATCGGTCATTTGTCGCCTCCATTGCCGATCTGCTGTCGCAAAAATCGCACCCGTTCGCTGATCTGTCGCGTACGCTCTGCCGCATCAGCGAGCCGCTCGCGAAGGGCGGCATTCTCCTGCTCCAGCGCGCCGTTTGCGCTGCGCCCACGCGGTGCGGACGCGGCTGCCTGCGCTGCGCGTTCTGCCGCAGTCGCCGCTTCCCTGACGGCCGCGGCGGTTGACGCTTCAGCCTCGGCCAGCGCTTGTTCAAGCGCCTGCACCCGCTTTGACGCCAGGTCATTGCTGCGCGCCAGTTCGGCGGCGCGCGACGTCACGAACTCCAACTCCTTGACCTGCGCCTCGGCCGATAGCGCGCGACGACGGTATCCCGCCAGCTGTTCGCTGACGTGACGGATCACCGTTTCCAGTTCAAGGAGCGCCGATCGGCCAGCGCTGTCAGGACGTGCGGGGTCGGACACCAAGCTCTCGTTCGAGGGTCTGCAGCAGACGGGTCCGTCGCCCGTCGATTTCCTTGTCACGCAGCGTGCGTTCAGGATGCCTGAACGTCAAGCGCCACGCCAGTGAGCGGTGGCCGGCCGGCACACCGTCGCCCACAAACTCATCGAACAGATCCAGTGCCTCCAATGTCTCACCGCTGGCAGCACGAAGCACTTCCTCAACCTGTGCGGCGGACCGGTCAGACGGTACCAGCAGCGCCAGGTCGAAGCTGGCTGCCGGGAAGGTGGGCAACGCCTTGTAGCGAACTGAGGCCCACGGCGACGCACTGCGCGCGAGGTTTGCATTCGGACCATGCGCGTGCTGACCTGACGCCGCCACATCGTCGGATGTCATGACGCCGAGCGAGAGCTCGATGCCGTAGGCTTCGCTGGCCCACACTGGTTTGTCCAGTTCAAGCCGCACCACGCGCCCAAGCGGTCGCGACTTGTCGTCCACGAAAATTTCCCACAGCACATCGTCTTCGGCAGGCTCGAGTACGACCAATGACCCCGGGAACGCCGCGTGTGCGATCTCCTCGGCGATACCCTTTGCATCCCACGCCGAGTACGATGGCGGCTCCGGCTCCGTGAAGTGTGGTGGACGCACAGCGCCCATTACGAGTGCCGCGACGCGCACATCCTCACGCGGCAACCGACCACCGCTGGGGGTAAACGCCGAACCGATCTCGAACAACCGCACATGGCCCTGCATGCGCGAAAGATTGTACTCGGCGCGCGATGCAAGCGTCGTCAACAAGGAGCCGCGCAAATACGGTTCATC
>JBGTOG010000295.1:0-5942 GCA_041742675.1 Gemmatimonadaceae bacterium
GCGCGGGGGACGCGGCACGCGCTGCCGGCGCCGCGACACCACGCGGCATGCCGGTGCCAACCGGAGCAGGCGGCGCCAACTCTTCGTCTGGAAGCGACGCCAACTGCTTGTCAATCTTGGCGAGTTCCTTGTCCCAGTCGCGTTGCGTCATGGTTCTCGAAGAATGTTCACTCGGGTGAAGCACGGTCCGTACGCATTCACGACGGACTCGTTTCGCGTGTCAGTGCGTAGCGCTCGATTTTTTTGTACAGATTGGAGCGCGGCATCTCCAGTGCCCGTGCCGTTTCGGACACGTTCCAGTCGAACGCACGCAACTTGGCCAGCAGAAACGCACGCTCCGCCGCATCCTTGAACTCCTCAAACGTACGACACTCCGCGAGTGAGCCGAGTCCGCCGGGCTCCACTGTTCGCTTGCCAACCAGGCGATCGACATCCGATGTGGCAATGTGCGGACCTGCCGCGAGAATCACGAGTCGCTCCACGGTATTGCGCAGCTCACGCACATTCCCCGCCCACTCCAACTCGGACAGCTTGGTCAGCGCTTCATCACTGATGCCGCGACGCGGCAATCCGTCGCGCTGCGCAAACTGTTGCAGGAAATACACCACCAGCGGTTCGATGTCCTCACGGCGCTCGCGCAGCGGCGGCACTTCGATCGGCACCACGTTGAGTCGATAGTACAGGTCTTCGCGAAAGCGCCCTTCGGCAATCTCGCGCTCCAGATCCTTGTTCGTGGCCGCAATCACGCGCACGTTCACCTGCACCGGCTTGTTGCCACCAATGCGCGTGACCACGCCATCCTGCAACACACGCAGCACCTTGGCCTGCGCGGACAGCGCCATATCGCCGATTTCGTCGAGAAACAGTGTCCCGCCATCGGCCTGCTCGAACTTGCCGGGTCGATCCGCCACCGCACCAGTAAACGAGCCCTTCATATGGCCGAAAAGCTCACTCTCAATGAGCTCCGACGGAATGGCCGCGCAGTTCACTTCAATGAATGGCTTGCGAGACAGCGGCGACCCACGGTGCATCGCCCGCGCCACCAGTTCCTTGCCCGTGCCGTTCTCTCCGGTAATCAGCACACGCGATGGCGTGCCGGCCACCTTGTCAATGCGCTCAAGCAGCGCACGAATCACATACGACTTTCCCACGATTTCATAGCGCGATTCAATCGTCTCGCGCAACCGCGAGTTTTCCTGTGACAGATCGGCCTGCGTGAGCGCATTGCGCAACAGCAACAGCACACGATCGGTATCGAGCGGCTTCTCCAGAATGTCGTACGCACCAAGCTGCGTGGCTTCGACAGCCGTCTGAATCGTGGCGTGTCCACTGATCATCACCACCACCGCTTGCGGATCGTAGGCACGAAGTCGCGAGAGCGTCTCCAGTCCGTCAATGCCAGCCATCTTCACATCGAGAAACACGAGATGCGGCGCAAACGATTCGTAGGCGGCAATGCCGGACATTCCATCATTGGCCGTCTGTACCTCGTAGCCCTCATACTCGAGCAGCTGCCCAAGCGCCTGACGAATGCCCGGCTCGTCGTCCACCACCAGAATGCGTCGTGCGCTCATCGTTCAGACTCCCGTCGTCACGCGGTACACCGTCACCTGACCGCGCGAAATGCGCACGTCGCCCACGTAGGGCGGCAGTTGAATGGGATACCCGTCCTGAGAAAACACCGACTCATCCACCACACCCCGACGGGTCATGTCCACCAGCTTCGGAACAAGCGGCTTGGGCACACTGAACTGCCCCATGATCACCTCGCGAATGCGAAACTGCGCACGCTGGCCATCAAGCAAATCGAACGTGCCGCCGATCGTGATGGTATCGCGACGATCCAGCGCTCCAGCGAGCGGACCGAGAATGGCCGCGCCCCCAAAATCCTCGAGTGGAATCTCCGCTTTGACATACACCATGTCGTCCACCACAGCGACCATCGCCCCCTCGGCCGACGAGGGGAGCTGACGCGCAAAGGCCTCCACCAGGAATGAGGCCGCCTCTCCAGGACGCAGCGAAACGACAGCCGGTCCACCACGCCGCGCCAACAGTTGCAGCTTGACCGCCGCCTCATCGGCGCCGGCCGTCGTGATCGGCTCCCAACGTGCCGATGCCAGGCCACGCGCAGGCGCGGAGCTCATGCTGTCGATACGACGCGGTTCAAATGGAATCCGCGTGGCCACGGCTTCAGGCAACGGAAGCTGTCCGCCACTCCACCACCACCAGCCGCCGGCCACGACCACCATCAGGACCACCGCAGAAACCAGCCGACTCAAACATCCCACAGCGTGCTGTCTCCGATTCCAAGGTCAATCACGTATCGCACAATAAACATCGGCGAAAGTTAGCAGCCCGCTTTCCGGTGTGGAGCCCACGACGTTCGCGCCCTACCCTGCTCCCGCGCAACACACGCCCGGCACATGCATCACACTCCCGGCACGAGTTGGCGCATCGGCTCAAGCCCGTGCGCAATCGACCGACACTGACACCAGATGTTCCGAAGAACGGAGTCTTCGGACATCCTCGCCTCTGATTCCGCCCATGGCTCACCAGGCAGCCGCAGCGCCCGCACTCACGAATGGCAGTTCGCCCGGCATGATGCCGGGTGGATCGCCCACGGCACCCGTCCATGCTGAACGCGACCCGATCGCCGACGCCCGGGCGCTGGTCGCCATGGCGATTGGCCTCGGCACGCGCGTACGCACTGCGCATCGACTCGGACAGGTGACCGATCGCAAGGCGTCGCTCTACGTGAACACGCTCGTCCGACACGCGGCGCGCCTGCTGCAGTCCGCGGCCACGCACGACGTTCCTGTACTGCGCGCCAGCAACAACGGACCCGGCGGCAACTCGGTGCACTATGTGCTGCGGCATGACCGCATGGACGGCCCGCCGTCAGCGATTCGCTTTGTCACCGTGGGCTCCGATGCACGACTGCGCTGTTGCGTGGTTGCGGATCACGATGGCTCGCGACTGTGGGCCGACTATGACGTGAGCACCGCACCCAACGATCTCCCGCTGCGTGTGATTCTTGATGCGCTCAGTGCGTTGATCAATCGTCTTGAGCAGTCGGTCACGCGTCTTGAGGCGATACAACTCGAAAAAGAAATTCAACTCGAAACGGACATCGCGGCCGCCAAGGCTCGGCTCTCGGGCATGAGCGACGAGGGTGACATGCCCAGGCGTCACGCCGAATCGGAGGAGCCAGTGCGACCATGGACACGACATGTTCAGGGCACGCGCGGCCAGGTGGCGGCACCGGCGGCGGAAGAGGCCATCGTGGCTGCTGCTGCGGAGACGGCAACGGCTGCAACGAGTGAAGAGCCAACGGCGGACGCCGATACCAACGATGGCTCCGAGCCCAACGCTCCGACCGGACACGCACGACGCCCGTTCAAGCTCTCACGACTGAAAAACGCCATCTGACTGTGTCAGGCGTTCCCGGGCAGACGGCGTAGCGCAGACTTCTCGAAGACACTGGTAATCCGGCGCCCATCCCACACGTATGTGAGATGGGCCGCTTGTCTGCAGGACGAGATCCGCTTCGGTCGCCACACCGCGACGCACTCGCCGCCCTCATGGCGCACGCTCGCGTACACGACGCCGTCCGCGCCCGCCGCGCGATGCGTTGATGCAAAAGCCTGCGGCGCGCTGGAGTCCACGCCATCATGCAGTGCCGCACGCGCTACGGTTTGCTCGCGCAGATCGATCAAACGCCCACGCACCGTCGCGTGCAACACACGCATGTCAATCTCGATCGGCGGCTCTGACGTCGCGGCCAAAAATCGTTCGCGATGATACACGGTCTCGGCGATTGCCGTCTCACGGGTTCGCGCGGCATAGTACGCACCGAAGTGCGAGGTAGAGAATCGTCCACCTGACGGCGACAGATGTGTGAACGATGCCATCACATAGCCCGCCCCAGCACCCGTCACACGATCCTCAGGCAGAACGGCCGCCAGCAGACCAACCTCCGCGCGCACTCGCGGATTCGTGAGTGCCTCCACCGCAAATACCGCTTCCAGATCGCCGGCATCAGCCACCCGCTCAAACAGCTGCACCGGTGGGAAACGACTGGGAATGATGCGGTGACTCGGCCGCCAGTGGATCGCCGCGACCGGTTCGTCGACCGGGGCAACACTGCGGCGCGTGCGTGGCAACGGCGCCATCACATCCAGCCGCCCCGCTGCGCATCAAGGTACTGCCGCACGACAAACAGATCAGCGACGTTGCCGGACAACATCCGCTCCAGCGCCGATGCACCGTGAAACGGCGCCGCCGCGTTCGGACGACGCACCCAGCCATCGGCCGCCTCCGGGCGCGGCAACAGAATCTGCAGACTCTTGTAGATGCCAAGCACGTACGAGACGCGCTCCAGAACGTCCCGACTGACGGCGCCTACCTGTCCCGCCTTCCACTTGAAGTACGTGGATGCCGGCGGCCCGCCGAGCAGCGTGCGCGCCTCTACCGCACTGAGTTCCCACGCATCAGCGATACGAAAGAAGGTGCGCAAGGCACCGGGCGCGGCGCCGGCGATGGTGGGCGGGATCTGAGCGTGCGGCTGCAGCATGGACTCTCCTGGTGGACTGTATAGGTAGTTTAGTCCATGCAAAGATCCACGTAAAGCCCGCCAGCGCCGCGCGCTATCGATTTCTGTGCTCATGTTGGGGTGCCCGCCGGCGCGAGGCGCGCCGAACTGTCCGCCGCTACCGGACGGTACCGCAGCGCCTCAGCCACATGGTTGGCGCTGACGCTTGCCATCCCATCCAGATCCGCAATCGTTCGGGCAACGCGCAGCACCCGGTGATAGCCGCGCGCGCTGAGTCGCAGTCGTTCCGCCGCCGTCAGCAATAGGGCGCGCGCGTCGCGGTCGAGAGAAACGGTGGCCATGAGCAACCGCGAGGCGATGCTGGCGTTGGTCTCGTGCGCTACGCGAGCCGCGGAGTGACTGGTGCGCACGTAGCGTGTGCTTTGCCGCACCCGGGCCTGCGCGATGCGCGCGGCCAGCACGAGCGACGAGGGTCCGGGCGTGAGCGCATCGAGCGAAGCTGGAGGCACGCGCCGCACGTGCACGTGCAGATCGATGCGATCCGATAGCGGACCGGAAAGGCGCGTGCGATGGCGTTCCAGTTCACCAGCCGCACACTCGCACGATCGTTCGGGATCCCCGGCGTACCCGCACGGACACGGGTTGGTCGCCGCGACGAGCATGAAGCGCGCCGGAAACCGCAGCGTACTGGCCGCACGGGAGAGCGTGACATGTCCGTCTTCCATGGGCTGACGCAGTGCATCAAGCACGTGGCGCGGGAACAGCGAGAGCTCGTCGAGGAAGAGCACGCCGAGATGCGCGAGGCTCACTTCACCAGGGCGAGGAATGCTGCCCCCGCCGACAAGACCCGCCGCCGACACCGAGTGATGCGGGGCGCGAAACGGGCGCACCGGACGCGTGGGGCCGCTGCCGAGCAGTCCCGCCACCGAGTGCACCGCCAGCACTTCCAGCGATTCCTCACGACTCAGTGGTGGAAGCACGCCGGACAAGCGCCGCGCGAGCATGGTCTTGCCGGCGCCCGGCGGACCGATAAGCAGCACATTGTGGCCACCGGCCGCGGCAATTTCGAGCGCCCGCATCGCGTGTTCCTGCCCCACCACGTCCGACATATCGGGTTCGTGGCGCATGGTACGCAACGCGCCGGCCGCTGCCGCCACCTCTGGCTTGTCACGCAGTTCCCCCGCCACGCGCGCGGCGACAAATGCCGTGAGGCGATCTCCACACAACACCGTCGCATCGCGCGCTTGATCGCCGAGCATGCGCACCAGCTCAGCCAAGGTGTCCGGCACCATCACGCGCGCGCCATCCACACACGCGGCCTCGGCAGCGTGCTGCGGCGGAATCACCAGCGTATCGTGGCAGGCGACCGCACGACGTGCCACCGCGAGCA
>JBGTOG010000306.1:0-10580 GCA_041742675.1 Gemmatimonadaceae bacterium
CCGCCGCACCGATGATCACGCTCCACACCGCAAACGGCACAATTCGCGACCAGGTGAGCCAACGACCCTCGCCGAGCAGCCATGCGCCAACGGTGAGCACCGCCAATAGCACCGCCGCTGCCGCAAACCCCTGTGTGAGTCGTTTGCGCGACGACATGGCCTGCGCCTCGTGCGACACACGCTGCAGCAGCGGACGTTCTCCCATCGGACTCATTGCGTCACCCGGCTGGTCACCGCGTACATGAAAAGATTCACACCCATGCGCAGCGCGCGTTCGTGCAGCTCCGGCGGATCGCCAGGATGCGTGCCAACATCTTCCCAGCCATTGCCAAGATCACTCGACACGCTGTAAAAGAGCGCCAACCGACCGCCAATGTAGATACCGAGTCCCTGCGCCGGCTTGCCGTCGTGCTCGTGCACCTTGGGCAGACCATCAGGGAAACTGTACACCATGTGATAGATCGGATGCGATGACGGCACTTCCACGAGCTGCCGATCGGGAAATACGCGCGCGATTTCGCGACGGAATGTCTCGTCGAGGCCATAGTTGTCGTCGACATGCAGAAATCCACCGCGCGTGAGGTACTGTCGCAGCGCGACAACCTCGGCGTCGGTCAGCTTCATTTCCCCATGCCCCGTGGCGTGCACGAACGGAAACGACGACAGCGACTCATCGGTGAGTCGCACCTTCGCTTCGATGCGCTCAATCGGCAGTTGCGTACGCGTGGCAATCGCGGCGATCAGATTCGGCAAACTCGACGGATTGGCGTACCAGTCGCCGCCGCCGTCGTACTGCAGCCGCGCGATGGCGAGCCGTGGCGCGTCAACAGACGCGGCGCTGACCACGGCGCCGAGCAGCAGCACGGAAGCAACCGGAGCAATCTTCATCAACCAACGCACTGCGCGATCACGTGTCATGCGCCAACCGGTAGGCAAGGTTTCGCGGCACACCATCGCGTTCCATGAGCATGGTCATCACGGCGCGCGGGGCGAGCCCATCGGCGAGGAGCGCGCGTGCGGTTTCGCGCAGCGTGTCTTCGGTAGGGGGGACTTCCTCGGGTGCAGCGGCGAGTACAATCACAATCTCGCCCCGAGGCGCGGTCTCGGAGTAATACGCGGCAAGTGTCTCGAGCGTTCCGCGGCGGAACTCCTCGAAACGCTTGGTAAGTTCGCGCGCGACCACAACCTCTCGCTCGGCGCCGGCGACCGCCGCCAGATCCTGCAAGGTATCGGCCACACGACCGGGCGCCTCGTACAGGACAACGGCGTGGGGACAGGAGGCCGCCCAGCGCACCATCGCTTCGCGCTCCTTGCCCTTGCGAGGCAGAAAGCCAAGGATCGTGCTCGGATGCGCCGGCAATCCGGAGCCAACGAGCGCTGCCAGCGCCGCCGAGGCGCCTGGAACCGGCACCACACGTCCGGTGTCGGTCGCGACGGCGCTCACGAGTCGCTCGCCTGGATCGGAAACCAGTGGAGTTCCTGCATCACTGATCAACGCGAGTGCGGCGCCTTCGCGCAACTGCGCGAGGACCAACGGCACCATGCGTGCTTCGTTGTGCTCGTGGAGCGCGACAGTTGGCGTGCGGATTCCGTACCGGGCGAGCAGCGTGTGCGCGTGGCGCGTATCCTCGCACAGAATCCGGTCCACCGACTGCAGAACACGGAGCGCACGCAACGAAATGTCCCCGAGGTGGCCGATGGGCGTGCTCACGACATAGAGCACGCCCGGTTCAACCGCCTCGGGGAACAGGCGGGCCACCGCGTCCGCTGCATCGTGTGCAGCGGTGTCGGAGCCCGCGGTATCGCTCACGCGTCGTTAGTCGGCGTGCTGCGAGAACTTCGCTTCGATGGCGGTGCGCGGAACGGCACCAACCACCGTATCCACCAGCTTTCCGCCCTTGAAAAAGAGAATCGTGGGGATCGAACGCACGTTGAACTTCATGGCGGTGGCCTGATTGGAATCGACATCCAACTTTGCGACCTTCACCTTGCCATCGTAGTCCACGGCAAGCTGCTCAACAATCGGCGCGATCATGCGGCACGGGGCGCACCACTCGGCCCAGAAGTCCACCATTGCGAGGCCCGTGTGGCCTTCGATTTCCGTTGCAAAGCTCTGATCGGTTACTGCCAGTGCGTTGGCCATCTGCTGCTCCGTTGAGACGTGGCGGCCGCACGCTGCGCCCGCGCTGTGTCTGTGAACAAGATTAGAATTGAAAAGACTCACTCACAACGCAAATGCCATGACTGAATCCCCCCGCCGCGGTACGCGCATTGCCCACATTGGCGTGGCGGTACGCGCCCTTGACGAGTTGCTGCCCTTTTACCGCGATGTGCTGGGACTACCGGAAGTCCCGCTCGACGACGCCGACGGCGCCGCCATTGCCGGACTCGCAACCGGCGACTCACTAATTGAACTGCTGGAAGCCCGCTCGGACGATTCACCCATTGGCAAGTTCGTCGCCCGGCGCGGACCGGGTATTCATCACATCTGTTTTGCCGTGGACGATCTCGACGGAACACTCGAGAAATGCCGCACGGCAGGACTGCGACTCATTGATGCAACGCCACGGATCGGCGCCGAAGGCAAACGCATTGCGTTTTTGCACCCGTCGTCTACCGGTGGCGTGCTCATTGAACTCTCTGAATACTAGCCACCGGTTCGGCGGGAACCAGCGACGACGCGCCGTACCCGATCCTATCCGCTGACGGCGCAAAGAGTTCCCGCGGGCACGCCCGCGCGTTGGATCACGTCTCGCAGTGAGCCGTCAGGCACAAAACTCGCGAAGGGGCTCCATATCCACGATTTCCACGAACCAGCGATTTTCCGGACCTTGCGTGGTGGTGAACGAGGTAATGGCCTCGGCCTGCTTGGTGCGGAGCTGCACGCGGAAGTCCTGTCGGCCGCCGGACAGCAGGCGCGGCCGCTCCTCGGAGAAGCGCCAGGACTCATGGTCCAGCTTGCACTGAATCACGATAAGTCGCTTCTCCAGCTGTTCACGGTCCATCTGGTCGCGCGCGGGGCCTCGGGTCGTCCCCCACACCGCCGACATCGTCTGCAAATCCTGCGCTTTGACGGCACGCATGAACAGCTCAACCGCCTGCTGGGACGACGCCGCCCCGGCCAGCGCACCCGTCAATGGCACCGGCGCGGACGATGAGCTGCCGCCACCACCACCAGACGTACCCCTGGCGCAGGCGCTGGTCAGCACCGCCGCCGCTACCCACATCATGACTGCACGCTTGCGCACTGCTTCCTCCGTTGATGCATTACTTGCATGAAAGACGATATCGTTCGCGCAGACGTTCCTGCGCCGACACGATCTGGACCCCGGACCTTACCAGCATACTGTAATGACTCCGCGCCTTCGCCTGTTCGTCAACATCGACCATGTGGCCACGCTGCGGCAAGCGCGTCGCGGTCACGAACCCGACCCGATCGACGCGGCGCGCCTCTGTGAACAGTCGGGCGCCGATGGCATCACGGCCCACCTGCGCGAAGACCGCCGCCACATCCAGGACGCCGACATTGAACAGCTGGCAGCGAGTGTCACCACCGCCCTCAATCTCGAATGTGCCGCGCTGAATGAGATGCTGTCACTCGCCGAACGCCTGCGACCTCAGGAAGTCACTTTGGTACCCGAGCGGCGACTGGAAGTAACCACCGAGGGAGGACTCGACGTCGTGCGCAACGTCACAGAGCTGGCCGATGCAGTCACGCGTTTGAAACGCGCGGGCGTGCGCAGCAGTCTGTTTATTGATCCGGACCCAGTACAGATCCAGGCCGCACGCGACATTGGCGCGGACGCGATTGAACTGCACACCGGGACGTACGCCCACCACCCGACAGATCCCGCCACACTCTCGGCGCTGTCCCGCGGCACGCATCTTGGTCGATCGCTTGGGCTCTCGGTTCACGCCGGACATGGACTGACCGTGCAGAATGTCGGACCGGTTGCGGCCATCGAGGGCATCGAAGAGTTGAACATCGGACATTCCATCATCAGCCGTGCCATTTTCATTGGTCTCGCCGAGGCGGTGCGTGAAGTGCGCACCGCCATGACCCTCGCTCGCGACGCCCGCCCATGACCACACCCCCCGCCCTGCTGGCCTTCTTTCGTCAGGAAGCTGGCGAGTACCTCGATCAGCTCGACCAGCTGGTGGCACCCGACGATGCCCCTGATGGCGCGGCGCTGCTGAGCCACACGCGGGCCCTCCGCGGGGCGGCGACGATGACCAAACTGGGGGGCCTGCCGGAGTTGGCGTCCACACTCGAGCGCGTCGCGTCCGGTTACCGGGACGGGGAACTGCGATGGGAGCAGCGACTGCAGTTTGCGCTTCGTGGTGCGCTCGTTGAAGTGCGGGCGCTGGTCGGCAAAGTGGAATCGTGGACGGATGTTGAGCAGCGTCAGGCACGCACGCACTCGGTGGCCTTGGCCTCCGTTGCCGCCGGCTACCTGTCATCACCGACGCAGGGTTCATCGCCAGCGAGTCCTGTGATTCCGATTGCCCGGCTGTTCCCCGATGACGGGCTGCCTGGACTGGTGGAACGCAACCACGAGCCGCCGGTCACACTCGCCGAACGCTTTCGAAATGATATGGCCGCCGCCGCTGATGGCGTCGCGCGTGAATCGGCCAATCTGGTGGCAGGGGAGCGCGGCGCGCAGGAGCTTACCCTCACCGACGCCGTGCGTCGCACGCTGCTCGGTCTTGGTGATGTCGCCGAGAGTTATGGGGCCGCCACCATCGCGAACCTGGCGCTGCGCATGGCCCGGTCGGCGCTTGAGAAGTCGGCCGATCGCATGGCCGTGCAGGCCTTTGCCCAGCTGCTCATGGACCGCGAGCTGAGCGATGCGGAACTGGCGGCCCGTGTTCGTGAACACGCCACCACCTGGCCCGGCGCGGAGATGCCGCGAGGCGACACCCCATTGTCGCAGCCGCCGGTGCGGGAAACGCCGGTACGTGCCGCGCCAGTGCAGCACACCCCGGTACGTGCCACGCCGGTGCAGTACACCCCGGTACGTGCCGCGCCAGTGCAGCACACCCCGGTACGTCCCACGATGACAGCCCCCCCCCAGGACACGTCGCTCGTGCCGATCGAGTCGCTGCTCTACAGCGGCGAGAGCGCGCTGGCACGCGCCCGGGCCGTACGAGATGAGTTGCGCATCGCGTGGCAGCGAGCGGGCGGGACCGCGATGGATCCGAAAACGTCGGCGCTGCTCGATGAGCTAAGCGATCTGCTGGATCTGGCGGTCGCCCACTAGCTTCACGCTGTGCGATTCAACTGGAAGATCGCGCTCGGCTTCGGCCTGAGCGGTGTGCTCTTGTGGCTGGCCCTGCGCGCCGTTTCGTTCGACGGCGTTGTGGACGTGTTGCGGGCGTCCAACCCGTGGCTGTTCCTGCTGTGCGCGATTGTGGCGACGCTGATTTTTCCGCTGCGCGCGCGTCGATGGCAGGCGATTCTGGAGCCGGTGGCCGGGCGCATTCCGTTTGGCCCGCTCTGGCGCAGCACCGCCATTGGCATGATGCTCAACAATGTGGTGCCGTTGCGACCCGGCGAAGTGGCGCGCGCCTACTCACTCACGCGCGAAGTGCCGCGTCTGGCGTTCACCACCTCGCTGGCCTCGCTCGCGGTGGACCGCATGTTCGACGCGATCGTGCTGCTGGCGCTCATGTTCGGGGCCATGCTCTCGCCGGCCTTTCCGGGAGACGCTACACTTCGCGGCCTCACCGTTACCCAATTCGCGTTCAGCGGCATCAGCGCGGTGATCGTGTTGTTGGTGGTGTGCTATCTCGCGGTGCTCATGCCCACACGCGTGCTCGCCCTCGTGCGCACGGTAGCCGAGCGCACACTCCCACGACTCGCCGACCGCATTGTGGGTTTCGCGGATCAGGCACTCGGCGGACTGGCGGTGCTCAAGAATGCACGGCGTTTTGTGGAAGTGTTGTTTTGGGCCGTGCTGCACTGGCTCGTGCACGCGCTGGCGCTGTGGATCGGTTTCCGCGCGGTAGGTCTCGATGCGCCGTTCAGCGCTGCCCTGTTCCTGCAGGGCGTGCTGGGCTTTGCTGTGGCGCTTCCGTCCTCACCCGGCTATGTGGGTGTCTTTGAACTGGCGGCCGTCGCGGGACTCGGCGTGTACGGCGTGTCGGAGAACGTGGCATTCAGCTGGGCGCTCGGTTATCACGTGTTGTCGTTCATCCCGATCACTGCCATTGGCATTGTGTACTTGCTGCGGCTGGGCATCGGGCTCAGTGACATCACTGCCGCCGCCGAACGCAAGGAGGAGGTCGAGGACGCACGCGTTGCCTTCACCAGCGGCTCGCACGCCGTACAGAAACCCGCGCCCAAGCCATGACGCGGTACCGTGTGCAGGCACAGGCGAAACTCAATCTGTACCTGCGCGTGCTCGGCAAGGACGGCGCCGGATATCATGCCATCGAGACGTTGTTCATTAAGCTCGCGCTGCATGACATCGTGCATGTTGATGTCAGCGTGCGGACACGCACGGTGCATTGTCACGGCCCCACGATGCCGCCTGACGGACTCGGTGCGCCGGAGCAAAATCTCGCGTGGCGCGCCGCGTGCGCGTTTGCCGATGCGTCTGGCTGGCCCTCCGGCTTTGCCATTGACGTTGAAAAGCACATCCCCGTGGGCGGCGGTTTGGGCGGAGGAAGCGCCGACGCGGCTGCGGTGCTGCGGGCGCTGAACCACGCCGCCCCGACACCGCTGCCCACAGCTCAATTGATGCAGCTGGCCGGCGCGCTCGGTGCCGACGTTCCGTTTCTCACATCGGACGCGCTGCTGGCCTGGGGCTGGGGTCGTGGAGACCGTCTGCTGGCGCTTACGGCGCTGCCCGAACGACCGGTGCAGCTATTCTCGTTTGCAAACGGAGTAAACACTGGCGCGGCGTACGCGGCGCTTGGCGTGCGGGGAGATCAGCACGCCGGTGGAGCGTATGTCAAGCTCGAGGACGTCAGCAGCTGGGAAGCAATCAGTGCCCTGGCCGCCAATGACTTCGAGCGGGTTGTGCCGAGCATGCACGCCGGCGTGGCGCGCTGGCTGCCGCTGCTGCGCGATGAAGCGGCGCGGCTCCGTGCCCGTGGTGAGGACGGCATCGGGATGATGTCGGGGAGCGGTGCCACCTGCTTTTTGGTTTACGCCGAGGGGGGGACACCAGCGTGGCCTGGCGTGAGCGCTGGCGAACGGCTGATCCAGACGCGGACCGCCTCGGCAATTGTCCCGCCGGAGAGAATCGCCTAAGTTAGGCCTGTCAGCGCTGCCCCGTCGTCCAATGGCAGGACTCCACACTTTGGATGTGGCTATCTAGGTTCGAATCCTAGCGGGGCAACTGCACGCCCACTCATCGCCTGACGGTGAGTGGGCGCTGTTTTTTTGACCAGCGGGGGGCTCCGTTTCTGGACTGGGGCGATTATGTTGCAAGGCTGGTTCATTTTGCTGGTGTTCTCTCAACGGATGCGTGGACAGCGCTGCTGGCCCTTGTCCCGGTCCTCCTGTTTTCGCTAATTTTCAAGGCTTCGGCTGATGGATCGGCTGGCGGTCTCCAAGAGTGGGTTCAAGATTCTCTCCGGCACGGCCAACCCGGCCCTGGCAGAGGAAATCGCGCGCCACCTGGGAACGGAGTTGTGTCGCGTTGCCGTGTCGCGCTTCGCCGACGGTGAGGTGTTTGTGCGCATCGACGAGAACATTCGCGGTGCTGACGTCTTCATCGTGCAGCCCACCAATCCGCCGGCCGAGAATCTGTTGGAGCTGTTGTTGCTGGTGGATGCAGCACGCAGGGCGTCGGCGGCTCGTGTGACGTGTGTGTTGCCTTACTACGGATACGCACGACAGGACCGCAAAGATCAGCCGCGTGTGGCGATCGGTGCCAAGTTGGTGGCCAACCTGATTGAGACGTCAGGAGCGGACCGGCTGCTGGGCCTCGATTTTCATCAGCATCAGTTGCAGGGCTTTTTTGATATTCCGGTCGACCATCTGTATGCCGCACCGGTGTTCGTTTCGCATTTCCGCAAGAAGCAGTTGAAGGAGTTGGTGGTGGTGGCGCCGGATGTCGGCTCGGCCAAAATGGCGCGCGGTTTCGCCAAGCGGCTCGATGCGTCCTTTGCCATCATCGACAAACGTCGCCCCAAGGCGAATGTCGCTGAAGTTGTCAACGTGGTGGGTGAAGTGGCCGGACGGGATTGCATTATCCCCGATGACATGATCGACACCGCGGGAACTGTGTCGGAGGCTGCCCGGGCTCTCAAGGAACTCGGCGCCAACGACATTTATGTGTGCGCCACGCATGCGTTGCTCTCCGGCCCGGCCGTCGAGCGACTCTCCGCGGCGCCGATCAAGGAAGTGGTAGTTACCGACACCATTGCCACTCCGCCGGAGCGGCGGTTCCCCACGCTCACTGTGCTCTCCGTTGGCGAGCTGGTGGCCAAGGCGATCCGCTTCACGCATTCTGATCAATCGGTGAGTTCGCTTTTCGATTGACGGCGTGCATTTCACTCAGTTGTCCACGCGTTTTCCCAGAGTCCTGTCATGTCATCCGCTACTCTTTCCGCGACCCTCCGTTCCGATACCGGCAAGGGCGTTGCACGCAAGCTGCGCCAGAACGGCGAGATTCCCGCTGTCATTTACGGGCATGGTCGCGAGCCGCAGGCGCTCACGGTCAACGCCCGTGAGTTCGATCGTCTCATCCGCACGGTCGCCTACGGCAGCACGGTGATCGATCTCGACATGGCGGGCACCTCCGCCAAGTCGCTGATCCGCGAAATCCAGCGCCATCCGTTCAAGAAGCAGGTCATGCACGTGGACTTCCAGGAAGTCGTGGCCGGCGAAACGATCGCGCTCAAGTGCCCGCTTGTGTACGTGGGTACGCCCTACGGCGTACGCGTGGACGGCGGCATCTTCGATCAGATTCTGCACGAACTCAACATCGAAGCATTGCCATCGAACATTCCCGATCACATCACTGTCGATGTCACGGACTTGCATGTGGGCCATGCGATGCATATCTCCGATCTGACCATGCCCGCTGGTGTGCGCGTCATGGACGACGTGGAGCAGACCGTGTGCATCGTGCAGCCGCCCAAGCAGGCGCCTGTTGAAGTCGCCGATGTCGCGCCGGAACCGGAAGTCATTCGCAAGCTCAAGCCCGACGACGAATAAGCGGTTCGAGCTGGATCCCTGGGGCGCGCGACCCGCGTACGTGCGGTCGCGCGCCCTTGGCGCATGCGCCCGCTCCGCGTTGACTCACCACCCACAATATCGTGAAGATCATCATGGGCCTCGGCAATCCGGGGCGCGAGTACGAAGGCACTCGTCACAACGCCGCGTGGTGGTGGCTCGACCAACTGGCGCGCGCGTGGTCGATGGAGAACTGGCGCAAGGATCGCGATGCGCATGTGTCGGACGGTTACGTGGGTCCGATGCGAGTGCGATTGGTCAAGCCGCAAACCTTCATGAATCTCTCCGGGGCTGCGCTGCGCTCGTATCTTGAGCGCACGGGGTTCGATGCAACGGAAGATCTGCTGGTGGCTGTGGACGATATTGCGATTCCGGTGGGGGAGTATCGTTTCAAACCATCCGGCTCGAGCGGCGGACACAACGGACTGAAGTCGATCCAGGCCCAGCTCGGTTCGGCGGAGTATCCACGGCTGCGCATCGGGATCAGGCCCGTGGACGAACGCCGAGTCATCGGCAATCTCGCAGACTTTGTGCTGCGCGTGATGCCGCGGGATGAACGGGAGCTCGTGGAGGGGCTTTATGGCCGCCTGAACACGCTGGCCGACGTGTGGGTGCGTGAAGGCACGCAAAAGGCGGCCAGTACGCTGGGGCGGTAGTGGCGCCCCCTTGCAACTCATCGCCGCGCGTGACGTATTGAGCGGAGGCGGGTCACTCACTCAGGAGGCTACGGACGTGCCAACACTTCCCTCGTCAGCGCTGGCGAGCTCAGAAATCGAGGTGATCGTGCATCCCTCGGCGTCACTGGCGATACGTCCAGCCACGGAACAGCCGCCGGCTTCGCAGGCCACACAGCCGCCACCGTCTCAGGCACCGCCGACGTCCGCGCCGCAGCCTCCCGCACCTCCGACGCCGGAGCAGGCAGCAGAGCAGGCGGCCCAATCGCAGGGCGCTGCGCCCGGGGCACCGACCGCGGCAGATCCGGTCACTGGCGCTCCGGTGGGTGTGAACGTACCAGGCGTCGGTGTCGTGGTACCCATGACGCGTGATCAGCTGAGTGCGCTCAGCCGTCGCGGAGACATGTTGTCGAATCACTTGCGATCCGCGCAGGGCCGCCGCAATGACCTTGTCGAAGAACTGGAGGAGACCAGCTCACCAACCGTGCGCGCTGGCCTCGAAGAACGGATCAAATTTCTCGATGAACGACTGCTGACGATCGAGCAGGAGCTCGCGGCAAACTCGTCGCTCCGCGCGTCGATCGCGGCCACGTTGCCGCGCACACCATCTGCCGACGCGACGACCGCACCATCATCCAATCGCGACTCCAGCAGCGGACCACCGGATGGCGTCATCGCCCTGCTCGTGCTCTTTCCCATCTCGCTCGCCATCGCCC
>JBGTOG010000360.1:0-2099 GCA_041742675.1 Gemmatimonadaceae bacterium
GCTCGGCTGCCGGTCGGCCGGCAGCTTCGCGAGCGCGGTGAGCAGCACGGCATCGATGGCCGGACTCACGGTGTCACGCACCGCGGACGGCGGCTGCGGACGCTCGGTGAGGACCTTCGCGACGATGGCTTGCGCAGTCGGTCCCACGAAAGGCGGAGCACCGACCAGCAGTTCATAGAGCACGCAGCCCAGCGCATAAACGTCCGTGCGCCCATCGAGCGTGCGCTCGCCCATCGCTTGCTCGGGACTCATATACGTCGGCGTGCCGAGGCTCATCCCCGTCTCAGTCATCCGGCTTCCGGCGCTTGTCGCCGCCAGCGCGATGCCGAAATCGGCCACCACCGCGCGCCCGTCGTGCAGCAGGATGTTTTCCGGCTTGATGTCGCGGTGCACCACACCGTGCCGATGCGCGTAGTCCATGGCGCCCGCGACGTCGAGCACGATCTGCACCGCCTCGGCGATTGGCAGCTGGCGTTCGCGCTCGAGTCGCGCCCGCAGCGACTCGCCTTCGATGTACGTCATCACATAGAAGACGCTGCCGCCCGCCTCGCCCGAGTCGTGCAGGGGCAGGATGTGCGGGTGTTGCAGATTCGCGGTGGTGCGGATCTCCGCGAGGAAGCGTTCGGCGCCGATCACCGCAGCAAGCTCTGGGCGCAGAACCTTGATGGCGACCTTACGCTGGTGCTTGATGTCCTCGGCGAGATACACCGTGGCCATCCCGCCGGCCCCGAGCTCGCGCTCGATGCGGTAACGGTCGGCGAGGGCGGCGGTGAGGCGATCGAGGGTTCCCGTCATAACCGGCAGAATGTACCCGACGGCGGTTCGGCGGGCGAGCGCGCCGCCGACATTTTCGCGCCAGGTTGAACCCAACTCAGCGCAGGTGCCACGATCCTCGCCTCACCTCACCTTTTGCCTCTCAATGACCGATCAGGTCCTCGCTCTGCGGGACGCGCGCCGCGGCCGCTACGACCTTCGCGAGGGAATCGGGCGCGGGGGGGGGGAGCGGTTCTCTCGCGAGATCTGGCTTTCGGCCAGCCTCAACCATCCCCACATCGTGCCGGTGTTGGACTCCGGCATCGCTGCCAGTCAGTTGCGCTTCGTGATGCCGCTCATCGAGGGCGCAGTACACCTCCGGTGTGCAGCGTCAGCGACTACCCTGTCGAGCCGATTTTTGCGCCGACACTCGCCTGGGGCGCGCGCGGCACGTGGGTGGCGGCCTCGGTGGGCGATTTTTCGATCTCCGCGTTCGAATCCGGCACTGAGCCGCGCGTGCTGCGCCGCGATACTACACGGCGTCGCACGTCGCGCGAACTCGCGGCGCGCATGATCGGCAGCGGTCCTACGTTTTAGATGCCCGTCCGGAGACCGTGTACGGTGCCTGCCGACATGGTGCTGGCGTTTGCCGAGATTGCCCTGGAAGTTCCCGCCTACTCCGCGCTTACCCTTGATGCGAGCGGTGTCATCTGGGCCACACGCGTCACACTGCCCGATGAACCCGCTGTGGCGAATCTGTATGATGTGCACGCCGGCTTTTTGGAAACCGTACCACTCGGCTCCGCGCGTCCGGTCGCATTTCTGAACGACGGTCGCATGATCAGCATCGAGCGCGATCGCGACGACGCACCGATGCTGGTCGCGTACTCGGTTATGCGATGAGCTGCGCGACGACGCCATATGCCGTGGGTGTCGCGTCGGGGGGGCGCCCCACGGTATCGGGCAGCCGTGAGCATGCGCCCGATTGAGCTGCGTCCCGTCACCGTTCCGTTGCGCGCCGGGCTGTATCTACGCAGCGTGGGGTTAGTCGGCCGAACGATGCCTGCTGCTGGCCAGCGGACCCGCCATCAGCGTAGCACGAAGGATCGGGTGGCGCTCGCAAAAGAAGCTGGCGTTCGGCGGCACCACGCATCGAGCTCAACAGCACGTATGGCAGGTGCCTCCGCAAAGCGGTAAGTTGGAAGCATGGACTACCGGGACCGGATCACCATTGAGCCAGCGAAGCGCAGCGGCAAGCCCTGCCTGCGTGGCCTACGAATCACGGTGTACGACATCCTCGACTACTTGGCCGGTGGCATGTCCGAGGATGAGATTCTCGCGGACTT
>JBGTOG010000370.1:0-2088 GCA_041742675.1 Gemmatimonadaceae bacterium
CGGGCCGTCGTGTTCGAGTGCGATCGGATCGCGCGTGGAACGCCCGCGTCCCAGAAAGCGCGCGCGATCGGTTTCGCAGCTGACGGAGCCGGCGCGATCCTTGCCCCAGTCTACCAAGTGCACGAACCACTGCGATGCTTCAGTCGCGGAGCGCGGTCGACGTGTGGCCGTGATGGCGTTACACCACGCATGCCACGCGGTCTCGACGAACAGGTTGCCGAAGGCCGGATGGGCCCGGTCGTCATCGGCGGGTGCGAGTACCACTTCGCCGTAGCTGGTGAGCTCGAACTCGCGGGTGCTCTCACTGTTGTTGGTCAGTGTCACACGGCGCACCTCGGCCGAGTCTTCGGGCACGACGGCGATCTCGGTGCGCGTGTGAATCTCGCCGTCGGTTCGCTCGAACGTGACCTGCTCCGTGCCCAGCGACGCGCGATACGAGGTGGCCGGTGCGCAGACCGGCTGGTGCGCGGCCGACCACACCCGTGCCGCGCTGATGTCCTTGATATAACAAAACTGTCCTGTGGCATCGCGCGTGCCGTCCGCCTTCCAGCGGTTGACTGCCAGCTCGTCATAGCGGCTGTAGCCGGCGCCCGCGTTGGTGAGCATCACGGTGTAGGGCTGATGTCCAAGAAACGCGACATGCGGTGTTGGTGTATCAGCGGTAGTGAACTCGCGCACGACGGGTCGCTCGAGGTCCGCCTCGGGGTGACCATCATCCGCGTCGGCGCCGACCGGCGTCTGCAGCACCACCTGGCGCGGCACCCGTTCGTGCAGCAGCAGTTCGGCCGCGCGCACGAGCGGGTCGTCGTGGAATCGGTCCTGCCAGATGTTGTGCGTCAGCGTGTTGGTGAGCGCCACCATCGTCATGCCGATATGATGGGCCATGTAGGCATCGACCATGGCGAAGCGCGCACCGGGGTCCGGACGCGTGAAATCGAGCGCATCACGAAAGCCGTAACGACCCAGCGCACCCAGTGACTCCAGCACGGTCAGGTTCTGCAGCGCCCTGACCGGATCCACCATCGTGGCCAGCGCGGACGCATAGGGCGCAATCACCAGCTCCCGTCCGAGTCCTCGCTTGAGTGCCAGATCCGACACGCCGAACGAGCGGTACTGATAAGTGGCGTGGCGATCACGCACGTTGTAGGCGCTTTCACTGATGCCCCACGGCACGCCACGGGTTGCGCCATCGGCGATGTGGCGATTCACGACGCCATTGTGTGCCTGCGCGAGCACGGTCGTGGGCGGCGCGTGCATCACCAACAACGGCATGAGATATTCGAACATGCTGCCGCTCCACGAAACCAGTGCGGGCGCACCCGAGGAGTAGGTGAGCGTGCGCCCCAGCCGGAACCAGTGATCGGCGGGCACATCATTCTTGGCAATCGCCAGGAAGCTGGCGAGTCGCGCTTCGGACGCCAACAAGTCGTAGAACGACGCATCAAGGGCGCCCGTGTGGGACTGCATGCCGATGGACAACAGCTCGCGCTGCGGGTCAAACAACACGCGGAAGTCCATCGCGAGCGCGTCCGCGTACGCCCATTCGGCGAGAGCGGTCAGGCGGTCGCGTGTTGCAACATCAACATCGGTTCCCTTGGCCAAGGCGAGACATGCCTGGCGCAAGGCGATCAAATGACCGGCGAGATTCCCGCTGTCCACGGTGGAGAGATAGGCGGGTTCGAGCACCGAGAGATTTGTCAGGTCATACCAGTTGAAATAGTGCCCGTGATGGCGCCGCAGCTGCTGCATGGTGTGCGATGCGCGTTCCAGTCGCGTCGTCATATCCGGCAGGGTGATGAACCCGAGATCGTGCGCGCTGACGGTGGCCAACAGTTGCAGGCCAATGTTGGTCGGTGAGGTTCGCATTGCCACCACCGGTTCCGGCGTTCCCTGATAATTGTCGGGCGCCAGCCATTGCGTCTCCGCGGTGACGAACGTATCAAAGAACTGCCAGTGCAGTCGCGCGTAGCGGGTGGCCTGCGTGCCTTCCGCGGCAGCGAGTCGGTGCGCCGGTGGGGCGAACGGTTTGCTGAGCGCATGCGCGACGGCGGGAGCGAGCAGCCACAGGATGAGAATCGGTAGGACGCT
>JBGTOG010000380.1:0-4124 GCA_041742675.1 Gemmatimonadaceae bacterium
TCCAGGCCGGGCCAAACAACCACGCGGGCGGCGCCCAGGGTGGCCGCTCAAGGCGGCCGTAGAACTCGGCGGCCGTCTTGGCGGTGACCGCTCCGCTGATCGCGGCCACGCCGGTTCCGGCGATCCACGCGGCGAGACTGAGCAATGTCGAGGTCATGCGTGAAGTATCAGCAGCCGGCGTGGCGCATGTCACCCGTCACGCGAAATGATCTCGAGGGCCGACACAAGACGTGCCGCATCGTCCGGCGTATTGTAGAGTGCCGGTGTTATCCGTACACAGTCGCCATTGGCCAGCCCCGAGCGCGCCACCGTGAAGAGCCCGAACTCGTCCAGCAATCGGCGTGTCAGCGCCGCGTTTGCGTCACGCGCGCCGCGGCCGTGCATGCGCAGACCCGTGAGAGCACCCACCAGTGCACGGTCATCTGGCGTGAGCACTGTCACGCCAGTGATGGACCGCGACGGGATTGCCCACGTGTCGCGCAGATAGCGTAGCCGTGCGCTCTTGTTCGCCACCCCGATGCGATCCTGAAAATCGAGCGCATCCGGCACCGTCATGATGGCAGCAAAGTTGGATGTGCCCGTGTGCAGACGGCTGCTGATGCGGTCGCGCGCGCCCTCTTCGCCAGGTGCGCGGTCAATCGCGCCGAGCCGCTCGCGCCGGATGTACATCGCACCAACGCCTACGGGTGCGCCCACCCACTTGTGCAGGTTCACGCCCACAAAGTCCGCACCGAGGTCCGGCAACGAGAGCGGCACCTGTCCGAACGAATGGGCCGCGTCAACAATCACATCAATGCCGCGCGCCCGCGCGAGATCTGCAATGGTGCGCACTGGCAAAATAAGCCCCGTCTTATTGTTGCAGTGCGTCAGCAACAACAGCTTGGTGCGCGGGTGCTGCGCGAACGCCTCTTCATACACCGCCACGACGTTTCGCGCCGTGGCCGGCTCGGGGATAGCGAGCGTGACCACGTGTGCGCCACGACGCTCGGCGAGCGCATTCATCGCCCACTGCATCGCGTTGTAGTCAAGGTCGGCGTACATCACCGTGTCGCCGGCACTGACGCCGAGGTACTGTGAGATCAGTGCCTGCAGCGCTTCGGTGGCGTTGCGCGAGAAGCCAATCTCCTCCTCTGACACTCCCAGCGCGTTCGCCACGCGCTGTTGTGCCTCGGCCGCCATCGCGGGAAATCCGCGGCGAGCAAAGTAGGAGCTCTCTCGGTTGACACGATCGATGTGTTCGTGATACGCCGCCAAGACCGGCGACGCCATCATGCCGAAGAACCCGGCCTCGAGGTTGGTGGTGCGATCCGTGACGCGGTAGAAGGCCGCGACGTCGCGCCAGTGCGCCTCATTTCGCGCGAGCGTCTCCGGGTCTTGCGAGACAACAGGCGGCAACGCCGCATCGGGCCCATCGGACACACGCGCCATGCCCGACGCTGCCTGCGCGACCGTTCGTTCGGCGGACGCCGCGTTCGCCAGTAGGCCCGCTGAGGCCATAGCGCCAATCCTGACGAACGTTCGTCGTGATGTCATCCCACAAACCTACGTGTCACGTCCTGCGGGCGCGACTAACCGTCCTCGCGGCGACGTCGCGGAGCGCGCTCTTCGACACCCTCCAGAAACTGCAACGCCGTCTCCACTTCATCCTTGCTGCCGATGTACAGTGGCGTACGCTGATGCAGATCCGTTGGATCAATATCGAGAATCCGATGCGCACCATCGGTTGCCAGACCACCCGCCTGTTCGGCGATGAACGCCAGCGGATTGGCTTCGTACAACAACCGCAACTTGCCGCGTGGCGAGCGGGCGTTGCTGGGATACGCGAACACGCCGCCGCCGAGCAGATTGCGATGAAAGTCTGCCACGAGCGAGCCGACGTAGCGTACGTTAAGCGGCTTGCGTTCGCCATCGAGCCCACGATACCGCCGCATCAGCGCACGTGTCTGCTCTGGCCAATCCTGCTCGTACGCATCGTTAACCGACAGATAGCGCGCCTGCGCCGGAATCCGGATGTGCGGATGCGACAGCAGGAACTCGCCAATTGAAGGGTCGAGCGTGAAGCCGTGAGCGCCCTGCCCCGTGGTGTACACCATCATCGTGCTGGAGCCGTAAATGATGTAGCCTGCCGCCACCTGACGCCGTCCGGGCTGCAGCATGTCTTCCATGTCACCACGCGGCCCGCGCGTGATCTTGTGATACACGGAGAAGATCGTGCCCACCGGGACGTTCACATCGATGTTGCTCGAACCGTCAAGTGGATCGAACAGCATGACGTACTTGCCGGCGCGGAAGCCTTCGGGAATCTGAATGATGCCGGGCTCTTCTTCCGACGCCATGGCGCATAGCCGCCCGCCATGATCAAATGCCTTCACGATGATTTCATTCGAAATCACATCGAGCTTCTGCTGGACCTCGCCCTGCACATTTTCGGCGCCCGCACTGCCGATGATGTCCACAAGGCCGGCGCTGCGCACCTTGTTGGCGATCATTTTGCCCGCCAACGCCATGTCGTACAGGATACCCGACAGTTCGCCGGTCGCGTCAGGATAGTTGCGCTCTTCCTCGATGATGAACCGCTCGATGGTGACAACGGACGTCGCGGTGTGCTTGACCAAGGGGACAAACCTCGCTGAAGTATGGGCCGGTCGACAGCATTTGGTGTCGTCCGTACTCTCGCAAAGTGTCGTCCGTGGCCGAACTCGTGCAAGAGCCCGCACGCTTTTGTTGTCGGCTCAAGGGATTTCATGCGACCACTGTGTGTGGCGCGTCTCCAGGTGGACACGCTGCCCATCACTGCGCACAACGATGGCGCCATCACGATCGGTGCGCAGAATATCCACCTGCCGAGCCCGTAGTGCGTCCATCACCGACGGCGCGGGATGACCGTAGCGGTTGCCGGCGCCCACCGACACGAGGGCAATCTCCGGTCGCACGGCGTCGAGAAACGCGTCGGTTGAACTCGTGCGACTGCCATGGTGCCCGACCTTGAGAATATGCGCGGCCAGCGCACTGCCGTATCGCTCCACCAGCCACGCTTCCTGACCAACCTCAGCATCGCCGGTGAGCAGCATGCGCACGCGTCCATGCTGCACCATGAGGATGACGCTCGCGTCGTTGGGATTCTTCTCGTTGGCCATCCACGCCGAGTCGGGGCCGAGGACCCGAAGGACCACGCCGTCGAGCTGGAGCGAATCTCCGGCCACCACGCGTTGCCACGTGACTCCACGATTGCCCGCGACAGTCAGCGCGGTCCGGTACACATCGCTGCCGTGCACGAAACCCGGGTCCCACCACACCGCCGGCCTCAGCGCATCCAGCACGCTCGGCGCGCCACCCACGTGATCGGCGTCGGGATGTGACAGCACGAAAAGCGCGACCTCGCCGCCCCGCCTCCGGACATACGGCACCACGCTGCGTCGCCCCGCGTCGCCGCCCTGCCAGACACGACCCGCGTCCACCAGCACCCATCGCCCTCGCGGCGTGCGCAAGGCCAGTGCATCACCCTGCCCCACATCGATCACGTGCAGCTCGAGCTGCCCGGAGCCTCTCGCCACGACCGGCGCCCAGATCGCAATAACGATCGCGAGGCCAGCGACCATGACCGACGGCAACACACGCCGCCGCGCGGTACTCAGCACGAGGGCAGCCACCACGATGCCCATGCACAAGGCGGTGAATCGACCGGGCGCCACACTCAACGATGCGTGTGGGACATCACTGGCCACGCGGGCGATGATATCGAGCAGTCCCAAAGGAACGGCGGCCGCGTCCGCCACCCAGCGGGCAACCGGACGGAGCGGGGCGAGCACGAGGGCGAGAAAAAGCGTGGGTTGCATGAACGTGACAACGGGTGCCGCAAACACATTCGTCAGTGGCGCGACCAGACTGACCCGACCAAACGCCCACGCCACCAATGGTGCCGTGACGACACTCGCCGCCGTGCCCACGGCGAGTTCCTGCACGAGGGACAAACGCCACCCGTCGAGCCTGGGCCCCGCGTTGCGCACGCGCAGCCACCAGTACTCGGCGAACGCCCACATGCCGCGCGAGGCGCGCGCAGGTGCAAGCAGCGGACGCATACGCCAGCGTCGCATGAGTCCACGCGCGCCCACGAGCGCGGCCAT
>JBGTOG010000012.1:0-3312 GCA_041742675.1 Gemmatimonadaceae bacterium
CGAAGACTTTGTACCGATGGACGCACAGAGCCTTGCCGCGTATCACGGCGTGAATCTGGACAATGTGGTTGTGAGCGAGCGTGCATCGGTGTGGGACGTGATGTATCGCGATGCCGACGGACGCATGGTCGATAAACAAAAACACAGCTATCGCGCGTCGTTTGCACCAAAGGTGGCGGATCCATCGCACAATCTTGCGCAGGCGCTGATTGACGACATTCGTCGTGAGACTGTTGCAGCGTCGCGCAACACAAAGCCAGTCGCAGCCCCGCGCGATACCGATCCCTACGTGCTTCGACTACGGTTGCGCGATATGCACTTTGGTGCGATGTCGTGGGCCATGGAGACGGGCGAAAACTTTGATCTAAACATCGCGAAGCAACTCGCACTCGCGGCCGTCACGAAGCTCCTTACGCGCGCAAACGTCATGAACGTTCGCGGCATCGTAATTGAGACGGGCGATGATCTGTTGCACACTGATGGCGACGCGCCGTACACGACAGCGGGAACGCCGCAAGACGCAGACGGTCGCACCACGAAGACCGCCCGTGTCGCGCGCGTCGTGATCAACACGATCATCGCGCAGTGTCTTGAAGTCGCGGAGTGGGTCGAAGTCATTTGGATTCCCGGCAACCACGACTGGAACTCAAGCCTTATTCTCGCGAACGCGATTGAAGCGAAGTGGGAAGAAAACGAACGTGTAAAGGTCGACATTGCGCCGAGTGCGCGAAAGTATCGTCTCTACGGCGTCACCGCTGTGCAGTTCGCGCATGGACATGGCATTAAGCCCGAGCAACTCGTTGCGCTGTTTCCGCACGAAGCCAAAGACATTTGGGCGCAGGCTATCTTCTACGAGTCATCCATAGGACACCTTCACGCGAAGGCGCGTCGCGACATCAATGGTGTGTATGCGGACGTTGCGCCGTCTTCGAAGCCAACAGATCGCTGGCACTTCCTGCACGGCTATCGGCACCGCCGCGCAATCGAGGTCGCTGTTATGCACCTTGAAGAGGGCCCGGTCGGAACGTTTGCCGTCAATGTTGGCGAACTACAGCGCGCATTCGAGAGCGCGGCGGGTGCGAAGTGACCGACATCGTTCGCGTTGAAAGCGCGGGCACTGTCCGGTTGGCGCCGACCGGTGCCTCTCCAGCAAAGTTCGCACCTGGTACATCAGGCAGCCCAAGATCCTGCGGAAGTGCACACCGGACGTCTCGGAGCTGCCCCCGGTTGCAGCAATTCCCCAGGGGGGCCTTTTCGGTCTTGTAGCACGCGAGGGGGGTTCGCCCTAGGCTTTGGGAAACCATCATCCCACCCCTGAACTGCGAGCCACAGTATGCTGAAAGCCGTTGGAGTTCCCGGATACCTCGTCACCCCCGTCGCCCGCCCGGATCGCCGGCAGCGGGTCTATTTCCAGTGGCCACGCGCCAAGGTCAGTGCGACCGGGCACCGTGGTGGCCACACCAAGATCGCCTCTGATATCGTCTGGCCGGCGGACACCGAGGCCCAAGCCGCGCTACTGTCGGATGTGCTGGCCCGAGCGCGGGCGATCTCGCAGGCCCGGCGCGATGGCGTCGACCTGGCAACCTTGAAGCGCCTGGCCTCTCCGACCGTCACGCCGGTACCCGAGCCCGTCCCGGCCAAACCAGCTCCGGATACACTCACCATTCGCGAGGTGATGGAGCGTGCCATCGGGCCGTCGCCCCGCGAAATTCCGCCGCGTGCGTATGGCGCCCGCGCTAAGTTCTACGCGTCGACCCCCCCGACGCCGAAGGGGCTTTACAAGAAGTGGACGCCCCAGGCGCGGATGACCCGTGGTTTGGCAGACAAAATCGAAGATGTGCTGGGGGCGGACACCGCGTTTTTCGATCTCACACCCAACGACACACGAGAGCTGTGGGAGGAGGGGGTCGCCGACAACGCGATCAAGAAAATCTCGGTCCTGCTCCGTGTGAGCCGCTGGGCTGAGGTAGAGTTCTCAAAGTTGGGATATCGCCGGCTGGTCGCCCCATCGGCGACGTGGCAGCAGGATGTCCGGAAGGCCACCCGGCCCGAGGGGGAGCAGCTCGCCAGTGAATCCCGCTATACCACGGCAGAGGCGGGGCGAATGTGGCGCGTCTTGCAGGACCCCGAGAGCAAAATCAGCCCGGTCGTGCGCATGGCGGCCCTAGTCAATGCCGAGGCACGCCTCGGCCAAGTGCTAAACCTGAAGGTGCAGCACTGCAAGAAAATCTGGGGGGCGTGGTACATAAAGCCTCCTGAGCACGGTCGCAAAATTACGGCCTGGTCCGTGGTACCCTTCGAGTATCAGCAGCGTTTCAGTGAGGCAGTGACGGCCGCCATGGGTCGCCCGGACCAGCGCGTGTTTCCGATTCAGCGGCGCAACGCACTGAAGGCTTGGCACAAGATCGAGCGCCTAGCGGGTGTCGAAGAGTATGGCTGGTACGCGATGCGGCGAGCGATGATCGACCTGTGTATCGATGCGCTTAAAGACCTACGGAAAGACCCCGCGTCGCCGCTCGACGTTGATGACGATGTGGTATTGGACGTCATTTCTGGCCACAAGCCAGCGGGCATCCGCAAGGCGATCTATCTGGACGCCCCTGTCGGCGACAAACCGCTGCCCGTGCGGCTATCCATGGCTCACAAGATTGTCATGAGCGCCCGGGCGGTGGTTGATCGAGCCCGAGCGACAGCGCTCGATAACGCGGACAACCCGCTCGGTTAACCCCATGCTAACCCCAGAACGCACTGCGGCGTCCTCGCAAGGAAGACGCCGCAGTGGTGTAAGTCTTTATAAATCAACAGAGCGGGAGACGGGACTCGAACCCGCGACATCAAGCTTGGAAGGCTAGCGCTCTACCAACTGAGCTACTCCCGCAATCCTGGTCCTGCGTCCTGCGTCCTGCACAATCAATGGTGGGGGAAGGATTCGAACCTTCGAAGGATTGCTCCGTCAGATTTACAGTCTGATCTCGTTGGCCACTTGAGTACCCCACCGCAGTGCTCACCGCTGATCCTGACCAGCGGAAAGCTGACGACCGGAATCGAACCGGTAACCGCCTGATTACAAATCAGGTGCTCTGCCAATTGAGCTACGTCAGCACAACTCGGCACGCGTCAACTCGCCGAGGCAAAAGGGCTGCCAACCGAAGCAACCCGTACGATCTGGGCAAGACTGTCAGGTTAACCGTTCTCTCCCCCCAAAATCAAGCGTTGCTTCGTGGGAGTCGGCGACTGGTTCCGGCGTCGGCCGGGGTTTGGTGCGGGGGGCGCCGGGGTTCGGGTCCGTGGGCCGCTCAACGGCTTCGCCGA
>JBGTOG010000226.1:0-29321 GCA_041742675.1 Gemmatimonadaceae bacterium
GCCACGCGCGTACCGCGCGATCCCGGCTGCGCCCGTAAGTGTGAGCACGAGTAGCGGAAGCACACTGTGGCGCGCCATGTCCACCACGTTGGCCCAGCCATCCAGATCCGCCGCTGGCGTGCGAACACCAAAGACGGGCAATCGCGCCCACGCCGGCAGGCCGAGCAGCGCCGCGCCCGTTGTCGCGATCACGATGAAGCCGAGGGCCAACCAGAAGTGCGGGGCGGCGTACATTGCCGTGGTGAGCACCGTAACCGTCGTATCGCCACGAGAGCCCGCGCGACGCGCTTGCCACGCGCCAATCAGCACGCCAAAGAGCACGCTGCCTGCAAGCGACACCCCGCCCAGAAACAGTGAGTACGGCAAAGCCTCACGAATCACTGTCCCCACGGGAAGCGAGCGGCCAAGGCTGGTACCGAGATCCCCCCGCAGCATGGCGCCCAGCCAGCGACCATATTGCGCGGGCAGGGAACCATCCAACCCGAAGGCGATGCGTTGGCGCGCAATTTCCTCAGCGCTGGCTGTCGGTGACACCAGCAGCGTCGTCGGATCGCCCGGCGCGAGGCGCACCAGGAGAAAGGTGAGCGTGGCCACCAGCCACAACAGCACCGCAGCATCAAGTACACGCAGCAGAGGACGTCGCACGACGGGATGATGCGCAGAGAACAGCCAACGTCAACCAGTAATCGCAGAATACTTCCGCGCTGGACGTTCGTGCGGTTCGTCCTCGCGGGCGTCGCGGCCGGCGCGCTCATGGCGTGCACCGGATCGCCGCGCCCCCGCGATACCGCAGTACTGGCCTCCGGCAGCGATCTCGAATCGGCGAACCCTGTCGTGACGGTACACACCCTGTCGCGACAGATGCAGCGCCATATGCTGTTCGTGCCGCTGTTCACGCTTGACTCGCTGTTGCAGCCGCAGCCGGCGCTGGCGCGAACATGGAGCTGGAATGCGTTGCGCACCGAACTCTCCATCGTGCTTCGCGACGACGTCTATTGGCATGACGAGGTGCGTACGACCGCACGCGATGTGGCACTGACCTTTAACGCCGTGCGTGATGTGGAGACGGGCAGCCCGCGAGCCGGCGATGTCAGCGCAATCACCGGCGTGCATGCGATAAACGATACCCTCGTTCGCTTCACGTTCTCGCATCCGCAGCCAACGCTTCCGTTGGTACTGGCCGAACTGCCGCCCGTGCCCGCGCATCTGCTCGGCGATGTCCCGCGTCGCGATTGGCGGCAACACGCATTTTCAACCGCACCAACTGGCAATGGTCCGTTCCGCTTCATTTCGCGCGACGCTGGACAGCGTTGGCGCTTCGCTCGGAACGAGGCCTTTCCCGATGCGCTTGGCGGGCCTCCGCACATGCGGGAGATCGTGATTGCGGTGGTGGACGAACCGGCCACCAAGTTCGCCGGTTTGGTGAGTGGCGACCTGGATGTTGCCGGTATATCGCCGTCCATGGCATCACTCGTGTCACGCGATCCATTGCTTGTGCTTGAGACGCCGCCCGTGTTGTTCACCACAATGCTCGCGTTTAACACCACACGTGCACCGTTCAACGATCTTGCGGTGAGGCAAGCGGTCTCGCTGGCGTTGAATCGTCAGCGTATCGTTGACGCAGCTGTTGCCGGCTTCGCCGTTCCCGCAGCGCAGGCGGTGCCACCAGGTGTGTTCGGTGACGCACCCGTACCGGCCATCGCCAATGTTGATAGCGCCAACGCGCTGCTCGATCGTGCCGGATGGACGCGCGGTACGAATGGCAGCCGCTCACGTGATGGGCAGTCGCTCTCGTTCACATTGCTCACGGTCAGCACAGGCGACTTGGCCGTAGAGCAGCTGATCCAGGACGATCTGCGGCCGCTCGGTATCGGTGTGACGATCCGTTCGGCGGAGCTGGCCACGTTTTTGTCAGCACTCCGTGCGACTGAGAAAACGTATGACGTTGCGTTTACAGGCGTTCCGGGTGATCTCGGTCTCGGACATCTCGCCGCCATGTTTCACTCGGCGCAACGTGGTGGTGCGCTCGACTACACAGGCTTTCACTCCCGTACGCTTGACGCGGCGATTGATGCCGCGCGCATTGCGGGATCGCGCGATGAGCGTCGGATCGCGTGGAATCACGTGAACGAGCTACTCGCCGCGTCGGTGCCGGTGGTCTTTGTGTACCACGCGCAGGGAGTGCAGGGGCGTGCCCGGTCGCTGGACGGCGTGGTGATGGACCTGCGCGGTGAGTTGGCCACCATCGCGCGCTGGCGCAGACGCGATGAGTAGCGGTCGAGACGAGCCGCCGACTGGCGACGCGCACACTCCCGCGACGCTTCTGGGCGTACCGCTGCAGTCGCGCTGGCGGTCGCTGCCCTCAGACTTGCAGCAGCTCGCGTACGGTTTGCACGCCGAGCTCGGAAATGTGCGCTCCGGCGCGGCATGGCCCATTCCGATGCGCAAGGCACAGCTCACGCGCACCGGCGGACGCTGCGCTACCGATGGCACACCGCTCACCTTCGATCCGTGGGCTCCGCATGATCATCGCTGCCCCACATGCGGTGCCAACTGGCGAGGCGTTCCGCATGACGACTGGTGGTCCATGGGGGCGCAGCTGTGGACCGCGGAGCGGGCGCTGCAGGCCGCGGTGCTTGGCGACATGTGGCAGCGTCCTGAACTGTCGGCGCTGGCGCGTGACGCCATTGTGCGGGTTACCGAGCGTTGGCCTCGCTATCCCAATGCAGACAACGCACTCGGGCCAACGCGTCCGTTTTTCAGCACCTACCTCGAAAGCGTCTGGTTGCTCAACGTGTGTCTGGCCGCGCATGTCTTGCGCCACGATGCGCGCTCACGCGGCGCAATCGATGCCTTCAACTCGGCTGTCGTTGAGCCAAGTCGAGCGCTCATCGCTTCGTTTCCGGAAGGCGCCTCCAACCGGCAAGCGTGGCACACCGCAGCGCAGTTGGCGGCGGCGGTGTTGTTGGGTGATGATGCGGCGATCGCACCACTCGTGGATGGAAGGCTGGGTGTGACCGCACTCATCACGCGCGGCCTGCTTGACGATGGCTCGTGGTACGAAGGCGAGAACTATCATCTGTTCGCGCATCGCGGCTTGTGGTATGGCGTGACGCTGTTGGACTCGCTTGGCGTTGAGCTCTCGCCTGCGATGACGCATCGGTTCGATGCCGGCTTCCGGACACCGCTGCTCGGCGTGCTGCCGGACGGCACATTCCCCTCGCGGAAGGACAGCCGCTACGCGGTATCGGTGCATCAGTGGCGTTTCGCGGAGTGGTGCGAGCTGGGCTTGGTTCGTACCGGAGATCCAGTGCTGGCGACGTGGCTGGAGCGGCTGTACGGTAGCGACTTGTGCTTGGGCGATACCGGACGCGCACGATCGACCGCCGATATTGAACGCGACGAGCGACCGGTGCAGCTCAGCCGCGCGGATCTCGGTTGGCGCACGCTGCTCTTTGCGCGTGCGATGCCGTGGGCGCAAGCCGCCGGTGGATATGATCAGAGTGTGGTGTTGTCGTCGCAGGGACTCAATGTGTTGCGTGCTGACTCGGGTCGCATCTACGCGTCGCTTGAGGGTGGCGTGACCGGCGGTGGGCACGGACACCCCGATCGGCTCTCGCTCTCGCTGCAGGACGGCGCGACCCGATTGCTCGAAGATCCCGGTGCGGGCTCATATGTGGAGCGCACGCTGCACTGGTATCGGAGCACGCTGGCGCACAACGCTCCACTCGTGAATGGTCGATCGCAGCAACGCGTGGCCGCGCAGCTGGACGCATTCGATGCGCGCAGCGGCGTCGGTTGGATGCGCGTGAGTGCGAGCGAGCTGTCACCGGGCGTACACATGCAGCGCACCGTTGTGCTGCTTGATACGCATCTCGTCGATCTGTTTGAATGGCGAGCCGATCGCGAGGTCACGGTAGATCTGCCGCTGCACACGCAGTCCGCGCTGCGCACGCCATGTGAATGGCGGTCGGCCGATCCTGGCGGTGGTGGCGGACTGGAGGATGGTTTCAACTTCCTGCGCGATGTCGAATGTGCAGACATCGGACCGTTCGAGACGCTCGAATGGCACAGCAATGTGCTGTCCAGCGTGCGGACATGGTACACGCAGAGCCGGCACGGATCGCTATGGCGTGCAATGGCACCGGGTCCGCCACGTACGCACGATCGGCAGCTGTATTGGTTGCGCGGTCGCGGCACGGAGGGATCAATCGTGGGTCTCTGGTCCTTGCGCGACAGCGTGATGCAGATGACACTCGATCACGCTCGGTCGGCTGACGGCACTGACGAGGCGATGCTGCCACTGCGCCTCGTGCTTCGGTGCGGCACGCATGTGGTGCACGATACCGCGCCGCACGGTTGGCATGTGTCGCTCGAGGCTCGTGGCGCGCGGAGCAGTCTGGATCTGACCGGGCGTACGCTGCGCGCGTCCCCGGAATCGGACCCCTCGCCGCACTCACAGGAGCCGCAGCAACTGCAGGCATCACGGGCAACGCCGCCACACTCGCCACGCTCGGAGGAACCACAGGCAGCGCCGCTGCAGCCAGGGCCGGTCAAGCCACGTCCGATCTTGCGCAACGCCGTTGACGGCCTGCTGTCCGCGCACGAGCCGCTCCGGATTGCGCTTGGCGAAGCACACTACCGACGCTCCGAACAATCGTGGAGGGAAGCCGACCGTCCCACGGCGGAAGTGATCCTGCGCGCGACGCCCGCGACGCTCGAAATCACCGTCCACGCCCACACCGGCCCGCCTGTCACGCCCGATGAAGGCGCAGAGAACCACCTGGACAACGAGCGTGCCGATATCAATGCCGATGGCGTGCAGCTGTACATCGGACCGCCGGATCGCTCACCGTGGAGCAGGTCGTGGCTGTGTGTGCCCGCCGCGACTGGTGTTCGTGTTACTACGCTCTTGCCCGCCTCACCAGACATCAGCGCGCAATGGTCCGACAGCGCCGCCGGCTGGCAGATGACGCTGACCGTGCCGCGAGAGTGGTTGCCCCTCGGCCCGGACGCGCCGTTTGCGTTCGATGTGATCGTGAATGAGCGGCCCGCCAAACGCCAACGACGCCGCGGACAGCTGGTGCTGTCGGGTGGTGCAGGGGAGTTTGTGTATCTTCGTGGCGATCGACACGATCCACGGCGCGCCTTGCTCTTGCAGTGCGTCCCGTCCCCTGCGCCCTGAACATGGTCTGCATGTCTGAGTCAAGCCTGTCCGCTGTAAAGGTCGTCCTGTTTGAACCACAGGACCCGGTGAACATCGGCGCCGTGGTGCGCGCGATGAAGAACATGGGCGTGCACGATCTGCGCCTCGTGCGTCCCGTCCGCTACGATCTCACGCGCATCGAACAGATCGCGCACGATACGCGCGACGTGGTGGAGCGCATCCAACACTTCGACTCTCTCGATGACGCGCTCGCTGATTGTGTGCGCGTGGCCGCCTTCACCGGGCGTCGACGCGCGGCACGCTGGGCCATGCATTCGCCGCGCAGCATGACGGAGGATCTGATGACGGCCGCCGAGGATGGCCCGGTGGCGCTGCTCTTCGGACGGGAAGACCACGGACTGCCCGGTGATGCGGTTGATCGCGCGCATATGATCGTCACCATTCCGACCACGGCACACTACTCGCTGAACCTGGCACAGGCGGTGTTGCTGGGACTCTACGAACTCCATCTCGCCGCCGGTGATGCGACACGCCGGTTGCGCAAACCGCGAAAGTCCACGCCACCGCCCACGTCCGACGAAATCGAACGCACATTCACTGATGTGCAGCAGGCGCTGGGATCCATTGCGTACTTCAAGACGCGCAACCCGGAGCTCATCATGCGCAGCATTCGTTCACTGGTCTTCCGTGCGTCTCCCGACTCGCGCGAGCTCACCATGTTGCGCACGGCAGCCATCGAAGTGCTGCGTACATTGGAGCGTGAACGGCGCGGTTTGCTGCGGCAGTTGGGTTTGCAAGAGTCTGACGTGCCGGCCGATCCGCGTCCATGAGTGAAACGCCCGACGGGCACGCACCATGGCTTGAGCGCGCACACCGCGCGATCCCTGGTGGCGCGTCCACGGGAAGCAAGCGCGCCGACGCGCTGTACGGCGTATCGATCGCTTCAGACTTGCCCACACACCAGCGACGCGCATACGGATGCCGCATAGAAACGGCCGACGGCCGAGAGTTGGTGGATTGCACCATGGCGCTCGGCGCGGTGGCGTTCGGCTACGCAGATCGGGACGTCAACCACGCGGTTGCGCACGCTATCAGCGAAGGCCCTGTCGGCGGCCTGTCGCCAGTGCTCGAGATCGAGGTGGCCGAACGGCTCATTGATCTCATCCCCTGCGCTGAGCAGGTGCGCTTTCTCAAGACGGGAGCCGACGCCACCTCGGCGGCGGTGCGTCTGGCGCGTGCGGCTACGGGGCGCTCAGTAGTCGTCGCGTGCGGTTACTTCGGGTGGCATGACTGGAGCAACCCAGGACCCGGCGTGCCTGATCGTGCGCACGCGGATGTGATGGTCGTGCCGTTCGATGACGTGGACGCGCTGCACAGCGCCGTGCAGCGAGCGGGCACGGAACTCGCCGCGATCGTGATTGAGCCGCTCGTGCATGACATCGCCGCAGACGTCTGGCTTCGCGCCGCGCGAACCTTGTGTGACGCACACGGCGCGGTGTTGATCTTTGATGAAATCAAGACGGCGTTCCGGATGCACGTCGGAGGTGTGCAGGCACTGCGTGGCATCACGCCCGACCTCACCTCGATCGGCAAGGCGATGGCCAACGGCTTCCCGATTGGCGCGGTCGTCGGTCGGCGTGCGGTGATGCAGGCGGCACAGCACGCCTGGATCTCGTCCACCCTCGCGTCCGAATGCGTGGGGCTGGCCGCCACGCGTGCGGTATTGGATCGCCATGCGCGCGAAGATGTGTGTGGTGCGTTGGCGCGAATCGGCGCACAGATGCAGCAGGTTGTGCATGAGGCGCTTGCGTCGGGTGGTCTCGAGCTTTTGGTCGAAGGCCCGCCCCAGATGTGGCGCCTGGTCGCGCGAGAGGCGAGCTTGATTGATGCGCTGGTTGCCGAATGCGTGCGAGAAGGCGTGCTGCTCAAGCGTGGTGCGTATCAGTTCGCATCACTCTCGCACGATGCGCTGGCGCTCAGCGTGATTCGTGACGCGGTGACGAAGGGAGCGACGCGTGTCGCGGCGATGCAGCACGCACAAGACCGCACTGAACCGGGAGCACCCGTTTGATGTCACACGCATTGCCGCGTGAACCAGCGCTCGCCGGTGCGACACCGCTGATCGATGTGCACGCGCACTTTCACAGCGACGCCAGTGGCCGCGTTGACTGGGGCGCCTACAATGTCTCGCGCCTGCAGGCCGGCGAAAGCATCGGGCTGACAGCGCACGTTGCTTCCGTGCTCGGCTCATGGGGGCACACGTCGCCAACCTATTTTTCTTCGCCGGACGACCTGACACGCGCCAACCAGTGGCTGCGTGATTTCGCGGAACGGGACCGACTGGCCATCGGCGCTGACACGCCTCGCATCTTCACGTATGTCGCGATCAATCCAAACTTTGCAGCGCACGCGGCACACGAGATCGAAACAGGCGTTACCGCCGGTGCAATCGGCATCAAACTCGCCGCGAGTCGAAAGGCCGACGATGTGTTGCTCGATGATATCGCCGCAGAATCGAAGCGACTGAGCGTGCCCATCCTGCATCACGTGTGGCAGGACCGTCGTCGGGAGTGGCCCGGCCAGGACGCCAGCGATGGTGTCGAACTTGGTCGGCTCGCGCGCCGACATCCGGCCTCGATGTTTCTGCTTGCACACATCGGTGGTGGCGGTGACTGGGCGCATACGTTGCACGCCATTCATGAACTCCCCAACATCTCGGTTGATCTGTCGGGCAGCGGCATTGATCGCGGCATGATGGACGCGACCATCGATGCATTGGGCGCAGGCCGAGTGCTCTGGGCGGCAGATCTCACGTTGTGCACCGGGCTGACCAAGGCGTGGGCGCTCGAATCCATTGGCCTGTCTGAAGACGCGCTGGCAGACATTCGCTGGCGAAACGCCGTGCGGCTGTTCCCGCGCGCGAACTTTGCGCATCACGACGAGGTGCTGCAGGCATGAGCGATATCCCGTGGTTCGCTGATGTGGATGTCAGTGCCTGGATCGGTCCGTACCCGTTTCGCGCGGTGCCGCATCCGGAGCCGGAGGTGCTGGTGCGCGTGCTTGACCGGGAACGCATCCGACGCGCCTGGGTGGGTTGGTTGCCTTCGGCCTGGCATCGGGACCCGACCCCCGGGAATCGCCAACTGCGTGAGCAGATCGCGCCGTGGTCCGATCGACTCCTGGCGGCGCCAGCGATTCGGCCGGATTGGCCGGGATGGGAGGGCGCGCTTGCCCGCGAACTCGAGTCGGGCATCGGATGTGTGCGCGCCTACCCGGCGCAGTGGGGGCTTGGCCCAGGACATCCGGCGCTTGCGCAGCTGGCACGTCGATGTGCCGAAGCGGCGTGTCCACTGCACATCACGGTGCGTGTCGAGGACCTCAGGCAGCGCCATTCCATGGATACCGCTGGCGATGTGCCGGCCGCCACCGTCCGCACACTACTCCGTGCGGGTACGGGCTGTCAGCTGATCATCAGCGGGGCGGGCAAAGAGTACATCGAAGAGGTGGTGTGGGGGCTGACGCCCGCGGAACGTGAGCATGCACGCTTTGATTTCGGATGGGTGTGGGGCCCCCCGGACGATAATTTCGCGCATCTGGTGCGCACGATTGGTGCGGAGCGCTTCGTGGTCGGTACGCAGTGGCCGCTGCGCCTCGTCCAACAATCACGCGCACTGCACGCGCTGCTGCCGTCAGCATTGCGGCAGTCACTGACCTTTGTTGCCACTGAGCCGTTGCCTTCGAACTAGTCGGAAACCTTACCGATGCACGGGCAGTTTTCCTGCCAGCATGCAGTGCCTGCGTGACGTTGCTTCGCCGGTCGGGAAAACACTGTAATCCAACGTAGCATTTGCACTTGCGTACTAATACGCACCCGGACATACTAAGCGATTGTGCTTACCGGCCTCTGCCAGTTCGGCGAGCGCGAGTGACGCAGGACGTGCATTCGCTCCCTCCGCTGCGTTGATGGTCACTCACGTACGCTTCACCAACTCACCTGCACGGTCGAGTCGATGACGACGAAGAAGAAGTGGACGGTTATTCCCGGGTTTCTCGCGCTGGCCGCGGCAGCCACTGTGCTTTCTGCATACAGTGGTGCGTCGTCGTCTCAGGGCAAACTCGTTGAACAGCCGATCAAGTTCATTCATGCACCGCACGTGGCAAAATTGGGCATGAACTGCCTCTATTGCCATTCGCAGGCCAACAAGGCGATGGATCCTGGCAACGCGTCTGTCGCGACGTGCATGGGGTGCCACACCGTCGTCAAAGCGAACGGCAGCGAAGAGATCAAGAAGCTTGACAAGTACTGGGCCGACAAAGAGCCGATTCCATGGAATCGTGTGCACAAGGTGCCCGACTACGTCCAGTTTCCGCACATGCGTCACGTGAATGCCGGTGTGACGTGTCAGTCATGCCACGGCGAGATTCAGAATCAGGGCTCGAATGGCGTGATTGATGGCTACAAGCCGGTGGAGCAGTACGCGTCGCTCAACATGGGCTGGTGCATCAACTGTCATGTGCAAGGCTACAAGCCAGCCGAAGGCGCACGCCTCGCGGGCATGCCGGACAGCGTAGTGAAGGCGTTGGAAAACGAACCCGTGAAGAAGGCGCGTTACGATTGCGCCGTCTGCCACTACTGATCCTCGACTGACCACAAACCTCGTGCGTTGGTCGGGGCAGGGACCGGCTACACGTGACGAGCAGCCGCCAGGAGCGGAGTGACTGCATGAGCACTGAAGCGGGAAGCGGCGTCAAGCGCCGAGACTTCCTTAAGATTCTCGGCGCCACGGGCGCAACCACTGCTGTGGTGGGTTGTTCGTCCGAGAAAGTCGGGAAACTTATTCCATACGTCGAGTCGCCGGACAACACGGTGGCTGGCGTGTCGCAGTTCTACGCCACGACGTGCAAAGAGTGCGCAACGGGCTGCGGCGTGTTAGCCGAAGTGCGCGACGGCCGTCCCATCAAGCTTGAGGGCAATCCTGAGCACCCCGTGAACCAGGGCGCGATCTGCGCCACGGGCATGTCGGCGTTGCAGGGATTGTACAATCCGGATCGCTATCGCCAGCCGATGCTGCGCGAAGGCGACGCGCTCACGCCAGTCACCTGGGATCGCGCACTCGAAGTGCTCGGCCAGAAGCTTGGCGAAGTGAAGAGCCGGGGCGGTGCAGCGGGCGCGGTGTTTCTGAACGCGCACGAGACGGGCAGCTTCCCCGGGTTCCTCGATCAGTGGTTGGCGGCCAATGGCATGCCGGCGCATTTGTCCATCGATACGATGGCCCCGTCGGCCACGATCGCGACCAATCGTGCGGCCTACGGCGCGGCGTGGCCCGCGATCGACTTCAAGGCCGCTTCGCTCATCCTGAGCTTCTCCGCCGACTTCCTCGATGCCTGGGGACATCGCGTGCCGCAGCAGCTCGCGTGGGCTGATGCGCGTGCGCAACTCGAAACGGCCCCCAAGCTGGTGTACATCGGCGCCCGTCGCTCGCTCACCGGTCTCAATGCCGATCAGTGGATTCCGGCCAAGCCGGGAAGCGAGATGGCGATCTGCCGCGCGATTCTTGGCCAGGCAACGGCTGCCGAAGCTGCGACCGCCGCTGATGTTGATGAAGGCACGATGACGGCGCTCGTTGCCGCCGTGCGCGGCGCCGGGAGCCAGGTCCTCGCACTGTGCGGCATGACGACGCCTGATGCGGTTGAGTGTGGCAGCATGATCGCCGACATCAACAAGCAGAACGGCAGCGTCGGCACCACCATCAAGCCCGCCGAAGCACACGTTGGTTACGAGGGGCTGGCGAGCTATCTCGATCTTGTGGATGCCGTTGAGCGCATGAACGCCGGTGCGGTGCAGGTCGCGTTTGTTCGCAACGTGAATCCGGCGTATTCCATGCCTGCGGGCGCTGGCTTTGCGGCGGCGTTCGCGAAGGTTGGCTTCAAGGTGTCGTTCTCCAGCATGCCCGACGAAACGAGCGAGCTGTGCGACCTCGTTTTGCCGGACAATCACTGGTTGGAGAGCTGGGGTGACGCGGTTGCCAGTGCTGGTCAGCGCTCATTTCAGCAGCCCGCGCTCGAAGCGGTCTTCGACACGCGCAGCGCTGCGGATGTGCTGATTGCCGCAGCGCGCGCCGACGGCGCAATTGCTGCGAGCTTCCCGCAGGCTGACTATCGCTCGTGGATGATTGCGAACTTCGCTGGCGGCGCGAGCGGTTTTGCGACCGCGCTCACGCAAGCAACCGTCAGCGGATCGCCGGTTGCGCAGCGAGCTACGCGTACAGCGGCTGCGTCGCGTCCCTCTCCCGCGCCTGCACTTGGCAGCGGTGATGGCAACATGTTTGTGGTGGTGTATCCGTCGGCCACGCTCGGTGATGGCGCGGGCGCCAACAAGCCGTGGCTGCAGGAACTGCCCGATCCCGTCACCAAGATCGCGTGGCAGTCGTGGGTGGAGATTCACCCCATGACGGCCAAGCAGATGGGCGTCAAGGAAGGCGATCACCTCACGATTCGTACGGCGGCCGGTGAGATTACAGCGCCCGCGTACATCTACATGGGTGTGCGTCCGGATACGGTGGCCGTTGCACTCGGTCAGGGTCACACCGCCTATGGCCGTTTCGCGCAGAATGTCGGCGTGAACGCGTATGCGCTCGTGCCAAACGGTTGGGATAGCGCGGGCAATCTTTCGCTCGTCGCATCGCGCGGCACGGTCACGCGCGGAGCGGAACACAGCCAGATGGTGACCACCGAAGGTTCGGCACGCCAGCACGGTCGCGGTATTGCGCAGGTCATGATGGCGGCGGCGATTTCTGCGCCAGACGCCGAAGAGCATCATCACGATATCCCAGGCCACGTCTCGCAGGAGTTTTTGCCGGGGCTCAAGTCACCGGTGGCCGCCGATGCACAGGGCGAGTTTGCCAACCCGTTGGCGAACGACAAGGGGATGTACAACCCCGAGCATCCCACCAAGGCCGAAGCGCGTCGCTGGGCCATGACAATCGATCTGGCGCGCTGCACCGGTTGCTCGGCGTGCGTCACGGCGTGTTACAGCGAGAACAATATCCCAACGGTTGGCGCATCCTATCAGGGTCGTGCGCTCAGCCCGGTCACGTGGGATGAACGCCCGGGTGCGAATATCATCAAGGGCCGCGAGATGGCCTGGATTCGCCTTGAGCGCTACTACGAAGGCAATACGAACACGGAAAACGAGTTCTCGCCGGACTTTGAAGCGCGCTTCGTGCCCATGATGTGTCAGCACTGCGGCAATGCGCCGTGCGAGCCGGTGTGCCCCGTGTACGCCACGTATCACTCGCCGGACGGCCTGAATGTGCAGGTCTACAACCGTTGCGTCGGTACGCGCTACTGCTCGAACAACTGCCCGTACAAGGTGCGCTACTACAACTGGTTCGGTTACGGTGAGCCGGAGCGCAAGCAGTACGCCTGGCCGGAGCCCATGCACTGGCTGCTCAACCCCGATGTCACGGTGCGTGGCAAGGGTGTCATGGAGAAGTGCACGTTCTGCGTACAGCGCATTCGTGAGGGCGAAAATCGCGCACGTTCAGAAGAGCGCGAGCTGCGTGCCGACGAGTTCACCACCGCCTGCGCGCAGGCGTGTCCGTCACGCGCCATCGTGTTTGGTGATGCTGCTGATGAAAACTGGAGTGTTGCAAAACTCGCATACGACCGCCGCGCCTATCACGTGTTCGAAGAACTGAACACGTACACCGCCGTGGTCTATCTCAAGAAAGTCAATCATCCGGCGCCTGCGGCGTCGGCCACGGCCTGAGGAGGCGAGTCCGGATGGGCACAATCGCGCAACCGGTTGACGGGCTTCGCAGGCCGAATATTGCTTCGGCCGATGTGCAGCTTCCTGCCGTTGAAAGTTACGAACAGGTCGATCGCGAGATTATCTCGACGCTCGGTTTCACGAAGAAGTGGTTGTTGGGGTTGGCCGTGGCCGTGGGCGCGATGCTCGTGGGCGCATCGGCCTGGATTTATCAGATCTACTGGGGACTGGGGCAGGCGGGTTACGAGCCGCCGGTGATGTGGGGTGTGTACATCATCACCTTCGTTTTCTGGGTTGGTATCGGTCACGCCGGTACGCTTATTTCCGCCATTCTTTATCTCTTCCGCGCCGGTTTCCGCACGTCGATCTATCGCGCGGCCGAAGCGATGACGGTGTTTGCGGTGATGACGGCCGGTCTGTTTCCGATCATTCACATTGGTCGGCCGTGGAAGTTCTTCTGGTTGATTCCGTATCCGAACTGGCGACTGTTGTGGCCAAACTTCAAGTCGCCGCTTGTGTGGGACGTGTTTGCGATCTCCACGTACCTCACGATCTCGGTCACCTTCCTGTTCATTGGCCTCATTCCTGACTTCGCGGTACTTCGCGACCGGGAAACGAATCCGGTGCGGAAGCGGATCTACGGCATCCTTTCGCTCGGCTGGCGCAATAGCGACCGCGAGTGGCGTCACTTCGCCAAGGCGTACCTGTTCCTCGCGGCCTTCTCCACGCCGCTCGTGCTCTCCGTGCACTCCGTCGTTTCCTTCGACTTTGCCATGTCGTTGGTGCCGGGTTGGCACGCATCCATCTTCCCGCCGTACTTCGTGGCCGGCGCCATCTTCTCAGGCTTCGCGATGGTGTGGACGATCGCGATCCCCATGAGAAAGTGGTTCAAGCTCGAGCACTACATCACACTCAACCATCTCGACGCCACGGCCAAGGTTGTGCTGTTCACGTCGCTGGTGGTGGGCTGTGCGTACATGATCGAGTTCTTTATCGCCTGGTATAGCGGCGTGCGTCCGGAGCAGGAGTTCTTCTGGAATCGTGTGTTCGGCCAGTGGTGGTGGGCGGCCTGGATCATGTTGCTGTGCAACATGGCGCTCCCCATGTCGTTGTGGTCGCAGAAGCTGCGCCGCAATCCCACGTGGCTGTGGTTCCTGTCGATTTTCATCAACATCGGTATGTGGTACGAGCGCTTTGTGATCGTGGTGCCGTCGCTCAGCCACGAGTTCTCGCCGTGGCAGTGGGGCAGCTACACGCCCAGCTGGATCGACATGAGCTTCCTGGTGGGCTCGTTCGGCTGGTTCTTCATGTGGTTCCTGCTCTTTGTGAAGCAGATGCCCGTGATGGCGATCATGGAGCTCAAGGAAATCGTTGTTCCCAAGCGCAAGCATCTGCATGATGGAGGGCACCACTGATGCAAGGTGTGCTCGGAGCGTTTCATGAGCTGGACACCACGGTCGACGCGATCGAAGAGCTGAAGAAGGCGCGTCTCGGCCACGTCACCGTGTTCTCGCCAACCATTCGGCACGAAATCGATGATGCGATCGACGGCCCGAACAGCGTTGTCCGGCGCTTTACGCTGGTCGGCGGCCTGCTTGGCGTCACGTTCGGCTATTGGATCTCGATCTGGACCGGTGACTACTGGCCGCTGGTCACCGGCGGCAAGGCGATCGCGTCCTGGATTCCCTACACCATCATTGGATTCGAAGTGATGGTGCTCGTAGGCTGCCTTTCCACGGTGGCCGGCATGTTCATCAACGCGCGCATCCCGCGTCTCACCTCAACGGTGGGATACGATCCGCGCTTCAGTGGTGGTCACTTCGGCATTTTTGTGGCGTGTGGTGCCGACAAGGCGCCGCAGGTCGAAGCGCTGCTGCAGAAGCATGGTGCGGAAGAGGTGCGTCGTGAAGACTAAGATTTCCTCCATGTCTGTTGCTCAGCGCGCTGCGCGCAGCGCCGTGTTTCTATCCGTTCCGTTTGTGTTCACGGCGTGTGCCTGGTTCACCGATTTCAAGAACCAGCCGCGTCTTGAGCCGTGGGAATCGTTCTCCGTCAACGTGAACGACACCATGGCTGCGCCGCGCTACAATCCGCAGATGTCGGTACCGATTCAGGGTATGGCGGTTGCGGGAGTGGCGGTGTCGTACGCGCCAACACTGAATGCCGTCGACTCAATGTCGGGACTGGCGAACCCAGTGCCTGCGGACGAACGATCGCTCGCTAACGGTCGCATGCAGTATCAGATTAACTGCACGGTGTGTCACGGAGATCTTGGCGACGCCAACGGTTCCATGAAGGCACTCAACCCCGCGTACGGCTATTCACCCAGTCTGTTGTTGCCCAGTGCGGTTGGACGCAGCGACGGCTACATCTGGGGCATCATGCGCAACGGGCGCGGCATCATGCCCAGCTACGCGCGCATCGAAGAAGCTGACCGCTGGGACGTCGTGAACTACGTGCGGGCACTGCAGGCTGGCACGGCCATCACCGGACCGCTCGGCATGCCCGGACAGAATGGCACCACGGTACCGCGTGCATCAGCCACCGCGCCGCAGCTGCCCTCGCCATTCACTCCGGCACCTGTTCAGGCCACGCCTGGCAGCGAAGGCAAAAACTCGGCGACCGAAGGCCGTCCAAAAATGTCCTTCCCAAATGGCGCGCCCACCTCTGGCGGTGGTACGGGCCATGACGACGATCATGACGAGGCCGATGCGGCCCAGGAGATGTTCGAGTGAGCGGCGTCCATCATTATCACTATCCGACGCGCGAAGAGTTTCAGAAACGCATCGGTGACTCGACCGTTCCGAAGTCGCTCAAAACGGCAGCAGTCGTCGCCGCGTTGCTTGGTATGACACTCTTTGCGTTCGGCGCCGTCACGGGTGAACAGCGCGCCTGGCATGCGCTGCACTTCAACTGGATTTTCCTCGCCACGATTTCGTCGGCGGGTGTGGCGTTTGCTGCAGTCCAGCGCATCGTGACCGCGCGTTGGTCACGGCCGCTCGTGCGCTTCTTCGAAGGGTACGTAGCATTCCTTCCCGTCGCGTTCATTCTCCTGCTGCTGATTCTTTTCCCGGGACGCGAAGCCATCTTCACGTGGGCCGGCCGCGAGACGCTTGAGGCGGCATCGGAGAAGGGACGCTATCTGGATCCGATGTGGTTTGCGCTGCGAGGCATTGTCATCTTCGGCACGATGATGGTGCTCATGATTGCCTTCGTCTACCGCTCGGTACGGCTCGACGTCGCCAGCATGCCCAAGTTCACCGGCGCCAAGTGGGCTGAAGGAATTCGTGAACGCATGCGCCGGGGCTTTGGTGAGGAGCGCCGCGAGCTGCACGATGCACATCAGAGCATGGGCAAGCTCGCCGTTGCCGTGGCCATGGTGTTTGGCTTTGGCTGGTGTGTGCTGGCGTGGGACTACTCCATGTCACTCACGCTGCACTGGCAGCAGACCATGTACAGCTGGATTGTGCTCATGGCCGGCTGGCTTGGCATGATCATGTCCGCGTCGCTGCTCCTGCTGTGGTGGCGCAAGCAGATGCAGGTGGAAGATCTGGTCACGGTCAACCACATGTGGGACATGGGCAAGCTGGCCTTCGCCTTCACCGCGTTCTTTGGCTACATAAGCTTCAGCCAGTTCCTGGTGATCTGGTACGGCAACCTGCCGGAAGAAACACACTTCTACAATCTGCGATTGAGCGGCGTGTGGAAGGGTGTCACGCAGCTCATTCCGATTCTTGCGTTCGTGCTGCCGTTTGGCGGTTTGATCTCAAAGGCCGCCAAGGTCTACTTTCCAACGTTCATTCTCTTCGCGTCGGCAAGCCTGATCGGTACCTGGCTGCATCGCTACATCGAAGTGTATCCGTCCATCTATGGTGTGGTGGAGTCGCTGCCGTTCGGTATCTGGGAGATCGGCATTGCCATCGGCATGATTGGCTTGTGGTTCACCTGCTACTTCACCTTCATGGACGCCTTCCCCAAGATGCGCGTGTTCATGATGACGACGCCGTATCGCGACGAGGTGCAGGTTCCGGTGGATCCGCGCACGATGGAGCCGCTGCCGGCGCACGAATAGTCGAGAGGCTGTTCCGCCGCATTGCGGTGCACAAAGGGCCGCGTTCGCAATGAACGCGGCCCTTCGTTGTGTCATACCCTTCCACTGCGCGGCAGTGATTGCTTATCTTTCGTTGATAGAGGGGCGTTAGCTCAGCTGGGAGAGCACCGCCTTTGCAAGGCGGGGGTCAAGGGTTCGAGCCCCTTACGCTCCATCGCACAACACATCAGCCACTCTTCACGGGGTGGCTTTCGTGTTTCCTGGAATGAGCGTCAACGCAAACCACAAACCACAATCCACGACCCGCGACCGGCCAACGTCAGGCGCTACTGCGCACCGATCGCGGAAGCGACATGCCGACCTTCATCGGCGGATGCGCGCGCAAGACCGCGTGCAGCGCGCCAAGTGGAACGGCTGGTGAGAAGTAGTGTCCCTGCTGCTCGGTGACCTGCATGGAGAGCAGACGCGCTGACTGTTCGGCTGTCTCCACGCCTTCGGCCACCACATGCAATCCGAGTCCGCGTGCCAACGTCGCCAGCGCCGACACGATGGCCGCATCGCGGTTGTCCGTGAGCATACGGCTCACGAATCGGCGATCAATCTTGAATCCGGTAAGCGGCGCTTCGCGCAGGAACGCGAGCGAGGCGAAGCCCACGCCAAAATCATCGACTACGAGGCGCACACCGAGCGCGTGCACGGCACGCAATGCTTCGAGCGCGGCGTCGCCCTCATACAACGAGGAGCTTTCCGTCAGTTCAAGCACAAGCGCGTCGGCCGGGCAGTCAGTTTCGTGAAGAATGCGCGCGACGCGCTGCTCAAACGCCTTCTCGCGCAGCTGCACGGCCGACAGATTCACGCCGACGCGCATGTCGCTATCGGGATGATCGCGCCGCCACCCGACCACTGCAGCGCACGCTTCGCGAAGCACGAGATCACCAATTGGCACGATGAGACCCGTGTCTTCAGCCAATGGCAAGAACGACGCCGGCGCCACCATGCCCAGATCTGGGTCGTGCCAGCGCAGCAGCGCTTCGATACCCACCATGCGCTGTGTCAGCACATCGATCTGCGGCTGGTAGTGTACCGCCAGCTCACCCGCGTCCAGCGCCGATCGCAGCCGCTCCTCGCGTTGATGCGCAATGGTTTCGTCCTGCACGCGAAGGCCGAAGGCAGGCGTTGGCATGCGACCGCGACGACGCGCGTACTTGTCTCGGTACATCGCCACGTCAGAGGCATCGAGCAGCTCCTGCGCGGTGATGCCATCGAGCGGCGACATCGCCCCGCCAACGCTTGCACCCACACGCTCACACTTGCCGTCCCCAAGATCGATGGGTTCGGTGAGGCACGTGAGAATCATATCGCGGACATGCGCCACATCGAGCCGGCTGTTCACATCGGGCAGCAGCACCACGAACTCATCGCCGCCCAGACGCGCCACCGCATCAGAGCGCCGCACCGTGCTCAGCAGACGCTGCGCCACTTCAATGAGCAAGCGATCCCCGACCGCATGACCAAGTGAATCGTTGATCAGCTTGAAGCCATCCAGATCGACAAACAGCAAGCCGGTCTTGCGTCCGTAACGCGCACCGAATGCCAGCGCGCGATCGAGATGGTCAAGAAACAGACCGCGATTGGCCAGGCCGGTGAGCGGATCGTGCGTGGCACGATGCGCCGCCGCAACGCGCGCCGCTTCAAGCGCGGCGAGGTGCCGCTGTCGCTCCATCGCAAAGCGCAGCAGCCGAGGAACCTGTTCGACGGGCGTGGTGGCCTTGCACAGACATTCCTGCGCGCCTACACGCAGCGCACGCACGGCGACGTTGTCATTGAGCGTGCGCGTATACAGCACAATCGGAATGCTCGGCGCGGCGCCGCGCACACCCGCCAGCGTCGCGAGCCCACTTGCGTCGGGCAAATCCAACTCGAGGATCGCGACATCGACCGGCCCTTCCATGAGCAACCGAATGGCATCGGCGAGCGACGGCGCATGCAGCAGCGCGATCCGATCGCCGAACGCATCACCCAACGCAGCGGCGGAACGCGCCGCGTCTCCTTCATCATTGTCAACGAGAAGGACCCGGATGATGCCGTCAGCGCTCGTTGGATGCGAGATCACAGATGGGAAGGTGCGAGGGACCGACGCGACCGGCGGGATACAGTTGATTCTACTCGATTCCAGCGGGCAATCCAGCCCCGGGCAGAACTGTGATAGTATGTACACATGCTGTGACAGCGCTGCGAATATCTGTGAGCTGCATCACACGTGAATCACGACAACACCTTTACTCCTCTCCCGCAAAATGGTCCCCATCTCGTCTGCGCCGGCCGTTGGTGAACTGGCCCCGGATTTCAGTCTGTACAACACGGCTGGACGTCGCGTCAGCGTGTCTCAGTTTCGACACACACAGCACGTGTTGTTGGCGTTTTTTCCCCTGGCGTTCACGTCCACCTGCACGGCCGAACTGTGCGCGTTCACCGAAGACTTCGATCAATTCACCACACAGGATGTCACCATCCTGCCGATCAGTGTGGACGCCGTGCCGTCGCTGAAAGAGTTCAAGGCGAAGTACGCCATGCACGTCGACTTGTTATCCGACTTCAAACGCGAGGCATCACGCGCGTATGGTGTGCTGCGTGAGGAGTCCTACGTTTCAAAACGTGCCTACTTTCTGATTGACCAGAGCGGCGTAATTCGCTGGTCGCACATCGAAGACACAGCGCACAACCGCCGCGAGAATAGCGAAATTCTTGCCGCCATCGCATCGCTGAAAGGCTGAGCCGTTCGCCCCTCCACCACAGTGACATGCGCAAAAAACCGCGGGTACCGGACATCGGCCGTCCGGTACCCGCGTTGCTTGACGACGTGACTCAGTTCGCGTCACCCGCGTCGCGGTTCGACAGCGTGCTGTCGCGCGACTCGGACGTCACCCCCACAGGCACGCGGCGCGGCTGCGCCGGCGCGAGCTTGCCGATGCGAAGCGTCAACACGCCATGTTCGGTAGAGGCGCTGATCTGTTCCACGTCGGCCGTGCGCGGCAGCCGGAACACTCTCGCCATGTTGCCGCGAGGACGTTCCTGGGTAATGCGGCGTGCGCCCTCCTTGAGCGCCAGCTCACTCCGGTTGGCGCGCACGATCAGTGAGCGATCCTCGGTCAACACTTCGACGTCATCTGGCCGCACACCCGGCAGGTCGAGCGACAGCGTCCAGCCGGCGTCGTCTTCAATCACATCGCTTGCGGGCAGCAGCGCGCCGTCAACCGGCCTCGCCAACGAGAACAACTCGCCGAAGGCCCGATCCATATCGCGGCTAAGTCCGCGCAGCGATTTGTCGAGAGACGGGCCGGCAAAAGAAACGCGATAAGTCATGGCAAGGATCTCCCGGTGGTCCCCGAGGGGACGGTGGTGGATTGCATTCGGCGGGCCAAACGCGCCCGACCGCTGAGGTCAGCGGGAGGCAGGCTGCATACCACGCGAACTCCGCCAGGATGACCGATCAGTGCTGCATCAGCCGATCGATTTGACCGCCGCCCCCGCACAATCGGCAGCGCCGTTCCCGGAGTCGGTCAGCTTGTCCGAATCCCGCGCTTGCCCTAGCTTGACTCATGTGCACTCAGCCCATCGGAGACCGCGCTGCTAGCGAGCACAGCAATATGTCGGCTGTCGTCGCCGCTGTCGCGCACGTGCTTGCGCGCTCAGTCGCGCCGGAGGGGGGGAACACTACCGAGCATCCCGCGGAATCGGCCGCACGCGGCGGCAGCCCAGCTGGCGGCGCCTGCGACAACGATGACGACAACGACACCATCAGACAGGCGTTGTTCGCGGCCGAGCGGGCCGCTGGTGTGCGATCGGTCGCGATTGTCTCGACGGAGGCTTTTCCAGCCACTCAGGACGTCCTCGACGTCCCGCTCTCTCCTGACGTCGAGCGCAATCGCAGGCTGCGTGTGCAGGGTCATCCGGGACAGGTGCTGGCGGCGGAGACGTGGCGCGCTGTTGCGGATCTGATCGCCTTTACTGAGCACTGTGCCGCGGTGCGCCGGTCGCTTCAGCATGCGCTGTCGGATCGCATCGCCGAAGTCGCGGCGCAGCGCACCTTCATTGAGCGGGTTGTCGATTCACTGCCGGTGGGACTGTACGTGGTGGACCGCGACTACCGAATTCACGCCTGGAATCACAAGCGCGAGACGGGACTGCAGGGTGTGTCGCGGCGCAAGGCCATGGGTCGGACGATCTTCGATGTGCTGCATCGGCAGCCGGCGGCGGTGCTCAAACGCGAGTTCGATGAGGTGTTTGCCAACGGACGCCTGCAGCAGTTTCAGATGGAGAGTGAGGCGACCGGCACGGTGCGCACGTTTCGCATCTCGAAAATTCCCATGCGACTTGATGACACACGTCCGTCGTACGTGACGCATGTAATCACCATCGGCGAGGACATTACCGACTGGCGCGCCGCACTCGATCGCACCGCGCAGACCGAAAAGCTCGCGGCGCTCGGTCAGCTGGCCACAGGCGTGATGCACGAAGTCAATAATCCGCTGGCCACTATTGCCGCCTGCGCTGAAACGCTCACGCTGCAGGCCGATGACCGCGAGCGCGCCGAGTCGACGCGCGGCGCCGGGGTGCCGGCGAGTGATCCTCGCGAGCTGCTGCGCATCATCGATCTGGAGGTGCATCGCTGCAAGCGCATTGTGGAGGGATTGTTGGACTTCGCGCGCCCCAAGCCGGTCCAACTCATCGAACTTGATGTGAACGCCGTGGTACGGCAGGTGCTGTTTCTGCTGCAGCATCATCCGCGCAGCAAGCTGCTCTCGCTGGTGACCGAACTTGACGAATCACACCCGCTGCTGGTGCGCGGCGATGCGGATCGGCTGGTGCAGGTGATGATGGCCCTGGTGATGAATGCGTTGGACGCCAGCGCCGACGGGGCGCGCGTGCTCGTGCGCACGCTGGCACTCAACGTTGCCACGGTTCCGGTGTACGTGGTGGATGTGGTAGATGAGGGGCATGGCATTCCACGGGAATCCCTGTCCAAGGTGTTCGAGCCGTTCTACACGACGAAGCCGCCGGGCCGCGGCACGGGGCTTGGCTTGTCGATCTGCTACGGTATTGTGATGGAACACGGTGGCCTGCTCGCAGTGGATAGCACTCTCGGGCAGGGCGCCACATTTCGCATGGTACTGCCCTCGGTCGGGCAGCCGCCGCTCGCGGCGGGCGCCGACCTTCCTGTGCTCGTGCACGAACCGCTTGGGAGTGCCACGTAAATGGATGCGGAACCTTCGAACGTTGTCGCGGATGATGCGGCCCCGACGTCACCGATTCGCGTACTGATCGCCGAAGACGAACCGCATCTGGGCACGGTGCTGGAGCAGTTTCTTGTGGCCCGCGGTTTCAGCGTGGCCTCGGCGCGTGATGGACACCGTGCGTTGGACCTCCTCCGGCTCGAACAGTTTGATGTCGCGTTGCTCGACATCGTGATGCCGGGCATGGATGGACTGGATGTGCTGCGCGCCTTGCGGCAGGATCCATCACCGCCGGAAGTCATCATCATTACTGGCAACGGGACCGTAGAGACCGCGATCAGTGCGCTCAAACTTGGCGCGTATGATTTTCTCGCGAAGCCCTACCGGTTGGCAGAGATTGAAGTGTTGGTGCGCCGCGCGTGGGAGAAGCGGGTGCTGGCGCGTGACAACGCTCGTCTGCACACGCTGCAGTCGCGGCGTGAACACGGTGAGGGCGCGCCCGCCTTCATTACGCAGTATGCGCCGCTGCAGGCCGTGCTGGCGATGGTGGAACGCGTGGCCGAGAGCAGCTCGCCCGTGCTCATCTCCGGCGACGCCGGCACCGGCAAGGATCTCATCGCGCGGCTGCTGCATTCCTGGTCAGGGCGGGCGCACGCGCCGTTCGTGGATCTGAACTGCGCCGCGCTGGTGGAGCAGGGACTGGAAGCCGAACTCTTTGGTGTGGAACAGGGCGCGTATCAGGGTGCGGATCGTCAGAAGCTCGGCTTGCTCGAACTCGCATCTGGCGGCACGCTGTATCTCGACAATGTTTCGGATCTTGACGTGCGCTTGCAGGCGAAGTTATTGCGCGCGCTGGAAACGGGAAGCTTCTATCGTGTGGGGGGCTCGCAAAAGGTTGATGTGGATGTACGCGTGGTGGCGGCGACCACTCGCGACCTGGGGCGCATGGTGACGAGTGGTGCCATGCGCGATGACTTCTTGCACCGCATCAATACCATTCGCATTCAGTTGCCCACGTTGCGAGAGCGACTAACCGACGTGCCGTTGCTTGCGGAATACTTTCTCTCACGCTTTGGCGGCCCCACTCCTCCGCGCCTCACGGGCGAAGCGGTCGCGGTACTGGAACGCTATCGCTGGCCCGGCAATGTGCGCGAGTTGCGCAACGTGATGGAGCGCGCGGCGCTGTTGGCGACCAACGGGTTGATCGAAGCACGGGATTTGCCGCTCGGTGTCGATGTCGGCGCGGCGGCACGCATGACACCGACACAAATGCTCACACTCGGCGAGCTCGAAAAGCGACACATTGAGTCGGTGCTCACCCGGACCAGTTGGCATCAGGGAAGAGCCGCCGAACTGCTTGGCATTTCTCCGAAGACCCTGTATCGCAAGATTCGTGAGTTCGGATTCCAGCGCCCGGATCGGCCGGGATCGGAGCTATGAGGGTGAACGCATTTAGACATGAGACGTGGCATGCATTTGGACATGAGACGTGGCATGCATTCGGACGTGAGACGTGGCATGCATTTGCACCTGAGGCGCTGCACGCCGCCGTACCCATGAGACTGCACACATGAAGATACTGGTGATCGAAGATGATCCCACCGTTGGCGAGTTCGTGCGCCGCGGCCTGGAGGAACAGTTGTGGCAGGTTGATCTGTCGGCCAACGGGCCCGACGGCGAAATGATGGCGCTCACCCAACCCTACGATCTGGTGGTGCTCGACATGCGGTTGCCGGGCAAGAACGGCATTGATGTGTTGCGCACGTTGCGTGCGCGCGGCTTTGACCGGCCGGTGCTTGTGCTCACGGCGCAGGATGCTGTGGACGCGAAAGTGGAAACACTGCGCGCGGGTGCCGATGACTACGTGACCAAGCCCTTCGCGTTTGAAGAGCTGCTGGCGCGCATCGAAGCGCTCTCGCGCCGGCCGCGTGCCTTGGCGTCACCTGTCCTGCAGGTCGCCGATCTGGAACTCGATCAGGGTACACGCGAAGTGCGCCGCGGCGGTGCGCTGGTGGAGCTCACCCCCAAAGAGTTCGCGGTGCTGGAGTATCTCATGCGCCATGCCGGCCGCGTCATGTCACGCACACTCATCACCGAGTATGCCTGGGGCTACCACTTCGATCCGGGCACGAACATTGTGGATGTCGTGATCAATCACCTGCGCAAGAAGCTCGATAGTGGAGCGCAGAAGAAGCTTATTTCCACGGTCCGCGGCGTTGGCTACATGGTCCGCGGTTAGCTAGCGAGGCACGCATGCGTCCAATTCGCACGCGCATCACGTTGGCCTTCGCCGGCGCGTTCATCGCCTCGTTGTTCGTGTTTGCCATCGCCATTCTGATCGCGCGACGCGACGCGGCGATTCGCGATATCGCCGAACGCGCCAATCAGGAGGTGGAGCAGACGATCCTGATCATCGAACGCGCGCGAAGTTTGGCCGACGCGTTTGCCCAGGTCGATGCGGACTCGCTCAAGGCGCCGGGTGTGACGGGGCCGATGGAGCGGTTCCTGAATGTGCTGACCGACTACGTGATTGTTCTGGACGCCGGGAGCTACGAGCTTTACTCATCACCGCGTGTGAAGCAACTCGAGGATTTGCAGAAGGATGCGCTGCTCGCCGCGGCCCGCTCGATGAACGATTCGGAGCGCACCCTGACCGTGCGGTTGCGCAGCGATGAGTTGGTGCTGGCCATGCGCAACAGTCCGCTTGAGGGCGCGACGCGAATCGATCGTGTCATCGTGGGGGTTTCATCCGCGCCAGCGACGTTGGCGCCACGGCAGTTGGTCGGCACGATGGTGTTCGTCGGGCCGTTGCTGATCCTGGCGTCGGTGTGGTGGGCGTACATCATTGCGGGGCGTGCGTTCCGTCCGCTTGATCGCATGGTGGACCAGGTGAAGGCAATCACCGACGGCCGGTCGCTGCACCGCCGTCTGGCCATCGGTGCGGCGGGTACGGAGCTCACACGGCTCGCGATGACGCTCAATGAGATGATTGAGCGACTGGAAACATCGTTCGGTGCATTGCGTCGTTTCACCGCCGATGCGAGTCACGAACTCAAGACACCGCTCACGGTGCTGCGCGCGGATGTGGAGCGCGCGATGTCACCGGTCACGCGCAAGGATGAACGCGCCGTGGCGCTCGAGGAAGCGCTGGAGCAGGTCACCCGCATGGCCGAGTTGGTGAACTCGCTGCTGACGCTGGCGCGTGCGGATGAGGGGCGGCTGGAAGTCGTGCAGGACCTCATCGCCCTGGATGATCTGGCGCGCGAAGTGGTGGAAACGGCGCGGTTGCTCGGCGAAGAGGCGGGCGTTCAGATCGAAGCTGAGGTGATCGAGTCGGCCACCGTGCGCGGTGATCTGGTGCGACTGCGTCAACTGTTCCTCAACCTGGTCACCAACGCGATCAAGTACACGGCGCGCGGCGGAAGCGTAACGATCGCGATGCATCGCGTCGGGGCGCAGGCGCATTTTAGCGTTCAGGATACAGGCATCGGCATTGCGGCGGCCGACCTGCCGTACGTGTTTGACCGGTTTTGGCGCGCGGATCGCTCGCGGTCGCGTGCGGTGGAGCGCAGCGGGTTCGGGCTCGGATTAGCGATTTCGCAATGGATTGCGCACGCGCACGGTGGGTCCATGGGCGTGCAGTCGCGCCTGGGACGAGGGAGCACGTTCATTGCCCAGCTGCCGCTGGCTGATCCGGGGGCGCCGCTCTCGCCCGAGTCGGTGACCACGGGTCGGGTGGCGAGTACGGAACCGGCCCAAACGGTGTGACGGGCATGGCGTTTGGTCGTCCGCGAGGCCGGGTCGTTCCATAGTGCGCTGTCATCTGCTAATGCGGCCTTAATCGAATCCTAATGCTGCTGACATTGCCGGATCATCTCCGCGCCCTAGTTTCGCGGAGTGACGGTGGGACGGGCCCATCGCGCATCCCCTCTCGTGGATCGACGCAATGTTCAACAATCTGCTCGAGTCCGAGGCCAAGAAGACCAAGCGGACCGGGGGCGGCCTCGCCTCCATCATTATCCACGGTGCCATTGTGGTAGGCCTGGTGGTGGCGACCGCGAATGCTGGCCAGGATCTGACGGAAGACAAGCAAGAGGTGGTGGAGTTCGTCGAAGTCGCCAAGGACGAGCCGCCGCCAGAGGTCGAGCAGGCTCCGCCGCCGCCAGACGCGGTCGCGGCGCCGCCGATCGCCAAGGGTTTTCAGGTACTGCAGCCGCCTGACGTGATCCCGCTGGAGATCCCGGAAATCGACCTGTCGCGCGCCGTGACGAATGAAGAGGATTTCTCCGGCAAAGGCGTGGCCGGTGGTATCGCCAAGGGCGTGGAAGGCGGCATTCCGCAGGTTCCGCAGGGCGACACGCCGTACTTCGAGTTCCAGGTAGAAAAGCCGGCGGCGATGGCCTCCGGCCAGCAGAACATGCGCTACCCGGAAATGCTGCGCTCCGCGCAGGTCGAAGGTACGGTGCTCGCCTCGTTCGTGGTGGACACGTCAGGCAAGGCTGACATGAGCACGTTCAAGGTGCTGCGCAGCGACCATGAGTTGTTCACCGTTGCCGTCAAGAATGCCCTTCCCTCGATTCGCTACCTGCCGGCAGAAGTCGGCGGTCGCAAGGTGAAGCAGCTGGTGCAGCAGCCGTTCCAGTTCAGCCTGGCCCGCTGAACGCGGCCACCCACTCACTATTTTTTGGAGAGTTTGCGTTATGGAAATGGACCTGATGGATCTATGGAATCACATGGGGTGGTTCGCGAAGGGTGTTGTGTACTTGCTGTTCATCATGTCGGCCTATGCCACCACGATTCTGATTCAGAAGTGGTGGTCGATGCGCAAGGCGCAGGCTGAAACCAAGAAGTTTGCTCCCGAGTTCTCGCAGTTTCTGGAAGAAGACAACCTCACGGAAGCGATCAATCTCGCCGAGTCGTACAAGAAGTCGCACGTCGCCCGTGTGCTCGGTGGTGCACTTTCCGAAGTGCGCCCGCTCATTCAGGACGGCTCCGTAACGGTGTCCGACATCAACTCAGCCGAGCGTGCCATTGAGCGCGAAATGCTCATGACCGTCGTTGAGCTCAAGCGCGGTCTCGGTGTATTGGCCACGGTTGGTGCAACCGCGCCGTTCGTCGGTCTCGTCGGAACCACGATGGGTATCGTAAACTCCTTCTCCGCCATGCAGTCGTCCGGCTCGGGCGGTATCGCCTCGATCGCCGGCGGTGTTGCCGAGGCCCTGATCACCACGGCTATCGGTATCGGTGTCGCCATTCCGGCCGTGTGGTCGTACAACTACTTCCAGACCAAGATCGACAACCTGACCGCGGAAATGACGTACACGTCCAAGGAAATGGTTGACTATCTGATCAAGGGTGTCTCCGGCGAGTTTGGACGGTCGCGCTTCACGCGTGAGTTCAACACCGCGGGCCAGACCCCGATGTCCAAGTAACCTGCTGATACCCTGACCAACGGTGTGGCGCATCACGGGAGTGCAGCCGCCACACCGTCACGAACGAGGAGATAGACCATGGGTATGCAAGCGAGTACGGAAGGCGTCACGTCTACCATCAACGTCACGCCGATGATCGACGTGATGCTCGTGTTGCTGATCATTTTCATGATCACGATTCCGCAGTTGAACGCGGGATTTCAGGCAACACCGCCGTCCGGACAGAACCTCAAACCGAATCCGGAAGAAGATTCCGATCAGGTGCTGGGCATCGACGCCGACGGACAGTATTGGTTCAACAAGGCGCTGATTCGTCAGGAAGATCTGGAGCAGATGACGAAGAACGTGTTCACGGCCGATCGTGAGGAAAAGATTCTGTACGTCAAGGCGCACAAGGATCTTTCGTACGACAAGGTGCTCACCGCACTCGATGTGGTGGCACGCGGTGGCGTGGCGGTCGCGGCGCTGATCACCGAGCAGACGCCCGGGACGGAGTCGTTGCTTGAAGGTGATCGCCTGTTCGGCGGTTCGAATAAAGGAGGGAACTGACCATGGGCATGAGCGCTGGTGGTGGTTCCGGTGGCGGTCACTCGAACGAGATCAACGTCACGCCCATGATCGACGTGCTGCTCGTATTGCTCATCATCTTCATGATGATCATTCCGATGAGCCGCAAGACGATCGACGCGAACTTGCCGGATCCCAATCCGCAGGTACAGGCAGCCAACGATCCGTCCAATCAGATCGTGCTGTCCGTGTTGCCGGACGGGCTGTTCAAGATCAATCAAGACGAGTACAATCGTGAAAATCTCTACGCCGGTCTGCGTTCGGTCTATGATGCGCGTCCGGACAAGATCATCTTCGTGAAGGCTGATTCCACCGTCACGTATGGTGACGTGATCTACGGGATGGATCAGGCTCGCGGTGCAGGTGTCAAGGTGATCGGCGTGGCGCCAGGGCCCAAGGACGGGGAGTAGTCGTTCGTCGCTGGCCCCGCTGCGAGTGTGGCGGGCTCAGACGAGCGAAAGTGGGGTACTACGGCGGGCGAACCCATTGGGGGCGTCCGCCGTAGTACGTTATAGCCGGCGTTTCGCGCCGTGGTGCTTTCTCCCATTCATGCGCACTCATGACTGCTGTTCCCCCATCAAACGCGCCTTCGGGCGCGGATCTTCCGAACGGCCCTGAAGCGGAGCGCCGCCGCTACCGGCCGCCGATCGGTATTCCCATCGCCAAGCAGCGTGGTGCCGTTGGCGCCGTTGTCTCCGTGTTGCTGCACGTGCTGGTCGTACTTCTGCTGGTGTATCCGTTTCTCGGATCCGATCTGGTGGCTGAGCTGATGGGCGCTGGCGGTCCAGGACCGGCCGGTGGTGGCGGCGGCGGCTCGGGTGGCTCCGGCGGCGGACGCGTGGTGAATGAGCGGGTACAGTACGTGCTGCCGCCTCCACCGCCGCCTCCCGTCCGCTCGGAAACGGAGTTTATCCAGCCCCCAGTGGAAAAGCCGCCGGAGGTGAAGCCACCGGAAATCACGCCGCCCGTGGTGCAGCCTCCTCAGGTGACCGCACCCGCAGCCGTGTCCGCAGCCGACATCAACTTGCCCGTCGCCGATGCGGCGTCTCTGGTAGCCGGCAGCGGCGGCGGCTCCGGCAACGATGGCAGCGCCGGCTCA
>JBGTOG010000409.1:0-4987 GCA_041742675.1 Gemmatimonadaceae bacterium
TGGCGATCGCCGCGTGGCGCAGCGCTGCAGCGGGCGACGCCGTGAGGCCGGTGAGCCAGGTCGCACCAAAGGCGACCGCGGCGATCGCGACGGCCATCCACGTCGCCACGCCGCGAGACAACAGCCACTCGATCACCGCAAAGCGAAAGAAGAGCTCCATCAACAGCGGAACCAGCAGGCAGGAGAGTACCAGCCAGAGCAGCACGGGCGCAAACAGTTCGGCGCTGAGAAACGCAGACACCAGCGACGCGGTCTCCGGATGAGTGCTTGCCCAGCGCCATGGCCAGACGCCGTAGCGACCCAGCGCGACGGCGACGGCGACTGCGGCGAAGAGCGTGACCCACGCGGCGATCAGGGTCGGCTCGACGAGCCGTTGATGTGCGCGCGGCATCCAGCGCAGCGCGAACGGCACGCTGAGTGCGAGCAGCCCCAGAATCCAGGGGGTGAAGCACGCGATCACCAGCAGAAAGGCGTGCTGCATGGTGATGCCATCCATGCTGGCCGGCAGCCAGGGAGCGAGCGCCAGCGCACCGAGGTCAGCAACCCACGCAACTGCCACCACGCCTGCGGCCACCGCAATGCTGCGCAGTTCACGCGCGTCCGGGGTGGGGGAGGACCGACCGGGCGGCACGCTGCCATGCACCACGGCTGGCGCGTCAAAGGGCGGCGTCGTGGGGGCGACGGTCATGGTGTGGTCGGGGCGACGGTCATGCAGGTAGGATCGGTATGTCGGCGCAGTTTGGCAACCTCTACCGTATTTGGGGGGGGAAGGTCGCCCGCGATTTGGCGGCCGAGGGTCGTGTGTCAGGGTGTGCGTGTACCGTGGGAGATGGCAGACGCGGCATACATTGGTCGCGGAGGCGCTGTACTCCGAGCGCGCGCCGGCGCACCTGTACTCCGAGCGCGCGTCGGCGCACCTGTACCCCGAGCTCAACTTCGTCCATGAACATGCAACTTCTCGTCGGACTGGCGCTGGCGTCGTTGATCGCCAACCTCGTGCTGCTGGTGCTCGTGTTGAGCGGGCGGCCGCATACCACGATGGCGGCGATGCAGCAGCAGCTGACCGCGCTGGAACATGCGCTGCAGAGTGTCGCGCGTGACGTACAGGCGACGGCACCAGCCGTGCGCGAGGAAGGTCGGCTGGCACGCGAAGAGCATCGCGTGGTCCGTGACGAACTGCAGCAACTGCTGCGCGGACAGCAACACACGCTAGAGACGCGGCTCTCCGGATTCAGTACGCAGCAGCATGAGCAGCTGGTCGCGGTGCGTGACACGTTGCAGCGCAATCTCGAACAACTTCGCGCACAGAACGACGCCAAGCTGGAGCAGATGCGCGTGACCGTGGACGAAAAACTGCAAGGCACACTGGAAGCGCGACTTGGCGAGTCATTCAAGCTGGTGAGTGATCGCCTTGAGCTCGTACACAAGGGACTCGGTGAAATGCAATCGCTGGCCACCGGTGTCGGTGATCTCAAGCGCGTGCTCACCAACGTGAAGAGTCGCGGGGGTTGGGGCGAAGTGCAGCTCGCGATGTTGCTGGACGACCTGCTGACGGTGGAGCAGTACGCGACCAACGTACGGATTCGTCCCGACTCTGGGGAGAGCGTGGAGTTTGCGGTGCGCCTGCCCGGACGGTCTGGTGATGCGCCGCTGCTGCTTCCCATTGACGCCAAGTTTCCGCAGGAGGACTACGAACGGTTGTTAGTGGCGCATGACCAGGGCAATGCGGAAGAGATCGAGCGTAGTAGCGCGGCGCTCGAGCGTGCGGTGCGTGTGCAGGCAAAGAGTATCTCGGAGAAGTATGTGCATCCGCCGCACTCGACTGATTTCGCCATTCTGTATCTGCCAACGGAAGGATTGTTTGCCGAAGTGGTGCGTCGTCCGGGATTGGCCGTGGAGTTGCAGTCGACTTATCGTGTGATGCTGACGGGGCCGACGACGCTCGCGGCGCTGCTCACGAGTTTGCAAATGGGATTTCGTACCCTGGCGATTGAGCAGCGCTCGAGTGAAGTGTGGCAGGTGTTGAGCGCGGCGAAGGCTGAGTTTCGCAAGTACGGTGAAGTGTGGAGCAAGCTTGGCAAGCAGCTGGATACGGCGCGACGCACGGTCGATGAAGCGGGACGGCGAACGCGCATGGTGGAGCAGCGCTTGCGCACGGTGGAGACGCTGGACCTGTCGCGTGCGGACATGCTGCTGCTGCCTGAGGAGCGCACCGACGGGTGGGTTGAACACGGTGAAGAGGACGACGGGGCGATGGAGCGCTGAGCGCGGCGCCCGTGGCAGGCAACCCGACACAGACGTGACGCTTTGACGACTACGTCACCCCACCCCAGGCATACGTCACGCTACCCGACGAATACGTCATGCGGCGTATGTTTGCGCGCACGGCACGGTGCGAAGATGGGTGCACAAGCAACAGGACAGCATTCACACGTACTCGGAGATCGTCATGCTCAATCACACGGGACGGGTTGTTGTAGGCAGCCTCACGCTGGCGACGGTGCTCTCCGCCTGTGCCGCGCCCTTTTCGGAGATGCAGGGTGCGCGCATGGCAGGGGTCGGACGCGTTGAGGTCACGCCCACGATATCGCAGGTGCAGGCCGGCGGTTCAGGGGAGGTGGAGAACGCGCAGCGCAACTTCGGCGTGCAGGTCGCGGCCGGTGTGAGGGAGCGCGTGGACATACGACTGCGCTACGAGCGTATCGTACTGGACGACGAGGCCGGCGACGGCGCACCATCATTCAACGTGCTCGCGGCCGGTCCGAAGTTCAGTCTGATTCCCGATCGACTCGCGCTGTATCTACCGGTCGGTTTCGGGTTTGACAACGATTTCGATGTGGGGGAAAGTTTCCAGACACATCCCACCATGTTGCTGTCGTTACCGCTTGGCTCGCGCGTGAATCTCGATACGTCGGTGAAAGGATTGATTCCGATCGGCAATGAGGACGCTGACATTCTGGTGGCGGCCAATGTCGGTCTCGGGTTCGCGTTTGCCGACGGCGCGTGGGTGCTGCGGCCGGAGTTTGGGGTGTTGCGGAAGCCCAATGCGAGCGGACACTTTCGGCACTTCACGGTGGGCGTGACGCGCGGGTTTTCGCGGCGGTGATGAGGGTGTTGCATTGCACGAAAAGGAACGGTGACGCAGCTTTCCCGCATGAAACGTTCGCCACGCTACGGACTCGTTGGCATCAGCGCAATGGGTGTCCTGAGCCTCGTGCACTGGATGCGAAAAGTGCAGTACGATGGCTCGGAGGTTGTGGTCTACCTGATGGGTGTGATGCCGAACGTGGCGGCGGCGATTGCGATTCCGTTCGTGTTGCTGAGCATCTGGGCGGATCAGAAGCCAAACGCGTCGTACAGGGCCGCACGCAACGCGTTCGCTGCTGTTGCATTGTTTACAGGGATTGCGCTCGTCACATGGGAGTTCCTGCAACGGTCCAGCGGCACGCTCGTTTTCGACACCGACGACCTTCTCGCAACCGGAGTTGGGCTTGGGCTCGCGTGGCTGCTGTTCGTGTGGTTGACTCCGAACGGCATGACCGCCTCAGCCTGACTATGCGATGATGGTCACGGGGCACCGTCCCCTCGACAGCCGGGCCGGGGCGCGATACCGTACGCTCATGCCCTCATGGCGTGTTGTACTGCGCGGTCTCCGGTTCGTGCTGGTCGGTGCGCTCGTCGGCGCGGTGATTGGCTTTCTCGCGTTTCTGCCAGGCTCGATTCCCACCGTCGAAAGCGGGCACCCTACGCGCATGGCCTGGTCGCTGGCCATGAACGTGGCGTTCTGGTGTGCGCGTATGGGGGGGCTGGTCGGGCTGCTCGTGTTCTTTCTTTACCGCACCCTGACAAGCACGGTGGCGGATCCGCGCAACGTGCGGTGAGCCGCGCGGGCTGACCGGTCATGGCGCGGATATTCAAGCGGAGCGAATCCTACCGAACCCCCGACCCCAGCAGCGCGTCAAGAAATTCCACGTCATCAAAGTTGCGACCACCGCGCAGTGGACCCATGCGCACGATCACGAGTTCTCTCGACGGAATGAGATAGAGACGCTGCTTCCCGGCGCCGGCGGCCATCACCAGATCCGCCGGTACCGCACTGGCGTGTGGTACGTTCTGCACGGTGGCGCGTCGCTCCGCACGACGGCGCAACAGTCGACCATCACGGCGTTCGCCGCCCAGTCCGGGCGCTTGTGCCGTGGTGCCACCGCTCAGCCACCAGGTGAGCCCATACGCACTGTTCACCGATGATGGAATGAACAGCTGCTTGACCAGCGAGTCAGGGAGGAGACGCACGCCATTGTGTACACCGCCACGCCGAATGAACTCGCCAAACGTTGCCCAGTCACGCGCCGTCATTGCCGCGCCGCCGGCCAGTTGGGGTTTGCCATCGCTGCACCTGGCGCGCCACTCGACGTGCACGCCAAGCGGCGCAAAAATGCGGCGAGCAAGATACGCGTCGAACGTTTCATCTGCGCGCACGCGTTCGATGAGTGCGCCCATCGTGATAAACGGATACGGACCGTAGGCGAACGTACTACCCGGTTCGGCCTGCGATGGTGCCGCGATCGCGTCCTTCCAACCGGAGCGCGGCCCGCCGCACCCAGTCGCGGCGACGCCCGCCGAAACGCCGCTTTCGAGCGACAAGAGCTGGCGAATCGTCACGCGCGATTTGCGAGGATCATCTTTCCATTCGCTGAGGTACCGCGACACCGGATCATCGAGTCTGAACAATCCGTCGGCGACGGCGGCGATCGTCGCGACGCCAACAAAACTCTTGCTGCCGCTTGCCAACATGACGCGCGCCGACGCGTTGCCGCCATTCATGTACTGCTCATGAACCACCGCACCGCGATGCATGACCAGCACGGCCTGTCCATCGGTGCGCGCGGCGTACGCTGCCGCCGCGCGGAACTGCGCGTTTGTGGGGGCTTGTGCGTGCAGCAAGGCGCTCGAGCAGGCGGCGAAGACCAAGGTGCTGAGTGCGAGT
>JBGTOG010000410.1:0-7065 GCA_041742675.1 Gemmatimonadaceae bacterium
GAGTCCCACCAGCCGCCAGCGCGCGCCGTCACGCTGCAGCGTGACGGGCCAGCGATCCGGCTGCGATACCCCGCGTCGCCCGTCGTTGTAGCGAATGGTGACGCTGGCCGTCAGCTGGGAGCGCGATCCGTTGGCCGCGCTGAGCACACCGTTTGGCGTGAGTTCGTTGATGGTCACCTTGACCTCACGCGCCTGCTCAAAAAAGGCTGAAAGCCCCGACGCCCAGCTATCCGAGATGCCGGGAAAGACGCCGCGCACGCGTCCCAGATCGCGTGATTCGAACGCACGCGCGTAGGCCTCGACAACGGTGCGCGCTTCACTCTGAAGCTGCGCCTGCGTCACGGCCGGCGCGGGCGCCGGTGTATCGGTTCCTCCGCCCGCGGCTGGCGGGGGTGTGGTAACCGTAGGCGGCGGCGCCTGTTGCTGCACGGGAGGAGTGGCAGTCGTTGGCTGATTCTGCTGCGGTGCCGTCGCGACGGTTGCAGCAGCCGTGATCTGCAGCGCCACCGACGAGCGGCCCGACGCACCAGCATCTGCGGTGATCGTGACGCGCCCTGGTGCAACGCCGGTGACCTCACCGGTACGCGCGTTGACACGCGCGATCGACTGATTGCTGCTGGAAAAACGAATCGGTGTGGTGACCTCGCGTCCCGACGCGGGATCTCGCGTGCTGGCACGCAGGCGCAGCGTCTCGCTTGCCCGCAGCGTGGTTGAGGTGGGCGGATCGAGGCGCAGTACCGGGACCACCGATGCGGCGGGTGCGCTCGGTGCCGCGTCTGCAGCAGCGGCGTCTGCGTCAATAACAGTTGATGACGTCGGCGGTGCAGCGTCGGGCGCGGTGGTTGGCGCTGCATCCGCCGTCACCTCCGGTGTCTGCTCGCTGACTTCCGTTTCCGCCACCGTTGTCGCCGAGTCGCCGCCACCACGCGTTGCGAGCCACAGCACGATTGCGATGACCGGCACGAGTGCAAGCGCGTAGATCCACGCGGGTCGTTTCGCTGATGTGTCAATGGTTGCGGTGCTCGCAGCGGAGCTGTGGTTGGCCGTAACATCCGATGCTGCCGTGCTCGCCGCGGTGCCGCGATTCGTCGCCGCATCCGCGCCACTCGTGTGTGATGCGGTGTCAGGCGCGGCTTCACGCGGAACCGCGATTGGAGACGGTGGGACATTTGACGCCGCCACGTTGGCGACCGCATTCTTCGCGGGCGGCGAACTCACCGGCGCAGGCGCTACCTCGGCCGCCACTTGATCGAGTGCGCCGAGCACCGTGGTTGCACTGGCCGGTGGCAAATCCGTGAGCGACGAACCAGCCGCCGCGGCAAACGCCGCAGGTGTTGCGAGCACGACCAGCCGCACCGCGCTCTTGGCGTCGTCAACCTTGACGCTGAGATCGGTGGCGCCTGCCGAGCGTGCGAAGACCGCGCCCTTCGCATCGATCGTGGCCACCTCAGGATTGCTGCTGCGCCACAGGGCGGCGCGCTTCACGGAGGTACCGCGCACATCGCGCGCCGCGTACGCCAGCGTGAAGCGATCACCATCGCGCACGAGTTCGGGCAGGTTGATGATTGACACCGTGGCCGCACGCGCCGGTGGAATCACGAGCTCGAGCTCCGAACGCACGCCCTCGCTCGCTGCGGTCACGCGCACGGCGCCTTCATCGAGCGCACTGAACACGCCGGCGGCGTCAATGCGCGCACGCGCGGTGTCGGTGACCTGCCATTGCACGGCGCGATCGGTCAACACACCACCGTGCACATCGCGCAGCACCACGCCAAGCGTCACCGAATGTCCAACCTCGAGTGGGTCGCTTGGTGCCAGAATGTCGATCGTGGCGACGCGGGCGGGCGCGACATGCAAGACCACCGTCTCGTACACTTCCTCGCACGACGCGGACACCGCCGCCCGACCGGTACCGGTGGCGTGCAACGTGCCGTCGCCGTCAATCGTCGCGGCTGTTCCAACCACGCTCCATTCCACGGCGAGCGGCAACAGTGTGCCGCGTTTGTCGAGGGGTTGTGCGGTCATCGCAACCACATCGCCCACGTGCACGTCCGTCGTGGGTATACCGATGCGCACGCTGGCCACACGCGGTGCAGCGATGGTAAGCGAGAGTCGCTCCTCCACGTCGCCAATGCGCGCCACGATCACGGCCCCACCGGGTGCGAGCGCCGTCAGCAGTCCACTGGACGCATGCACCGAGACCACCGACGGCGATTCACTCGACCACGCGAGGTCAGTGGGATTGCTTGTGCCGCGCACACTCGCTCGCAACGTGACGCTGTCACCGACTTCAAGATCCGTGGCCAACGGTGCGATCGCAATCGCGATCGCGGTGACCGGCGCTGTTGCCGGTGAGGGAGTGCGCGGCGTGGGTTGTGCCGGATCCACCCGACGACTCTTGCGTGATCCCGGCACGGGACTCGATGGCGTTCGCAGCAGCTCACCAAGCTGCTCGCGTCGCTCTTCGACCGCGGCGAGTTGGATCAACTCGACACGCAGCGGATGGTTGTCACTCACCGGACCCGCGCCCATCGCCGCGAGCGCGTCCGCAAAGGTGGCAAAGCGATCGCCGGGTTTCTTGGCCAACATGCGCAAGATGGCGTCATCGACTTCGGCCGGCACATCGGGAAGCACACTGCGAATCGGTGGCACCGGCTCGTTGGTATGTCCCTTCATGATGGCAAAGGCTGATCCACTGAAAGGCACGTTCCCGGTCAGCATTTGATACGCCACGATACCAAGCGAATACTGATCGCTGGCGCCATCGAGATCACTGGCGTAACACTGCTCAGGACTCATGTAGGTGGGCGTACCCACCACCATGCCTGTCTGCGTTTGCGTGGGGCCCTCGGCGACCTTCGCGATTCCAAAGTCGGTGACGAGTGCATCGCCGTCGCCACTGAGCAGAATGTTTCCGGGCTTGATGTCGCGGTGCACTACGCCGCGTCGGTGTGCGTAGGCCAGCGCCGAACCGATTTGATGCAGCATGGCGCGCACAACAGGTACGGAAAGACGTCCGTGCGTGCGCAGCACCGTTTCGAGCGACTGCCCTTCGACGAACTGCATCACGAAAAAATGCAGATCCGCGAGTTGACGCACCGCGTGAATCGTGACGATGTTCGCGTGCGAAAGATTGGCGATGGTAATGGCTTCCTGGCGGAAGCGCTGCACCATGCCTTCACCCATCATGAGGGCCGGCGCCATCACCTTGATCGCCACCTTCCGATTGAGCGCCATATCGTGTGCGAGGAACACGGCCGCCATGCCGCCGCGCCCGATCTCGCGTCCGATATCGAACTCGCCGATCGTCACTTCGCGCAGTCGCCCGAGCACGAGATCCCACGGCGAAGAGGCCGAGGTATCGATCGGCGTCCAGCCGCCGCTCGCCGAGGCGACAAGCGAGCGATTGACACCACTGACTTCCGTTCCGCACTGCTTGCAGAAGCGATCGTCTTCGGCGAGCGCCACATTGCACTTCGGGCAGGTGGCGGTGTGTGAAGGGAACATGCCGATGGGCGGGCGGAGAGCGGAGCGGGAGGGGCAGGGAACAGCGACTGGGAGAAGGACGGACGAACGACCGCACGCGAAACGCCGACGATCCGATCGCCGACGCACGACAGACTCCCACTCCCGCAGTTTGCACGCCCTGCCAGCGTTCGGCAAGCGTTAGCGAGCTGGTGCGCAAACGGAGGCGGAGTTAAGCTGCTCCGCTATGCGAAAAATCGATTCTGCAATGGGGACGTGGACAGCTCGCGATTGGGCCGCGCTGGCCCTCGTGCTGATGACGGCCGTTGCGTGGCCAACCGGCCGCGGATTGGCGGCGCAGACAGCAGCGGCAGCACACGATTCAACCGGCCCAACGCCAGCGTCTTCCAGCGCGCGCCACACCCGCACGGACGCGCAGCGCGAGCTGTTCGCCGTCGCCAATACGTGGCGTGTGTACGCGGACAACGACCTCTTCGCGATGCGACCGAAAGGCGTCGCCAATGATTTCGACTACACACACGGCATGGGACTCGTGCTGGAGTGGGCGGACGCGCCCGCCTGGCTGCGACGTCGCATGGCGTCCGTGAGAGGCTGTAGCGCTGCGGTCGCCAGCGAAGACGGCTGCGCGACCACGTCCCTCCGTGTTCGTCAGGCGATCTACACGCCCGCCAGCAACCTGACCCGTCCCGTGAGGGGGGAGCGCCCATACGCGGGCTATCTCGGTGCCGTGGGCGCGCTGAGTCGTGTGCAGCCGGGGCGCACACGCACGTGGTCGCTCGAACTGGGCACCACCGGAGCGCCCTCGCTCGCGGAACCCTTCCAGCGCCTCGTGCACAACTGGACCGGCTCCACGCAGGAACTTGGATGGGACTATCAACTTGCCGCGCGCCCAACGGGCTCGCTTCGCTACGACGAATGGCGATTCCGCGACGCGCGGACCACGGGACTGCGGCTGCGACCCGCTGTGCACATGGCCGCAGAGCTCGGGACGCTGCGCACGGCGGCGGTGTTCGGTGTGGAATCGCGCATCTCATTTGATCGCGAGAACTGGTGGCTGCCGTCCGATGGCCACGAGGCGCAAGCGCTGGGGCCGTTTCTCTCCGCGGGCTGGCTGCAGGAGTTCGTGGCGCGTGATCTGTTTCTCGATGGTCACTTCTTCAACACCTATGTCACGTCGGAACGCAACTGGACTGTGCAGCAGTTCGCAGGCACTGTCGGGTGGCGTTTTCGCTCGGCGACCGTCGACTTTCGCTTGGTCCACCGCACCAAGGAGTATGAAGCGCAGTTTCGTCCGCATCGCTTTGGTGCGTTTGGCATGACGGTGCATCGCTGGCCGTCGCGTGCGCGCGCCCCCGGCCAGTAATGCGTCCACGGCAACCGCTTATGGGATCTCCAGCGCGCTGAGTCGGTTCGCACGCTCTGCCGCTGAAATCCAGCGACCATTTACGATCACGCCCGCGATATGCTGCGTGTGGGCAATGTTGAGGAGTGGATCGGCGTCGAGCAGCAGGAGATCGGCGCGTTTGCCAGCACGGATCGAACCGCTGCTGTCTGTCTGGTTGTAAAACGTGGCCACGTTTACCGTGCCGGTGCGCAACGCCTCGTACGGCGACAGCCCCGCCGCCACCAGTGACTCGAGTTCACGGTGTGCGGAAAAGCCCGGTACATTCCAAATTTGTGGCGCGTCGGAACCGAGCAGAAACAGTACGCCACCATCATGCAACGCCTTGATCGCTCGGCGTCGTACCGTCAAAAATCCTGCACGCATCTCGGACGGAAACTGTCCGCTGGCCAACAGATTGCGTTTGTTCATGGCCCACGCCTGCACCTGATTGGGCAGCCAGTAGCGCATCTCGGGGCGCGTCGCGAGTTCCTCCGGGGAGACGTCATTCGCATAGGTGTCCATGAGCGACTGTGTTGGCACCATCGCGACGCCCGACGCTCGTGTTGCGTGCACGAGCGCGGGCAGATGTGATTCGTCGAGATGATTGACGAGCGCCATCCCGAAAAAACCGCCTTGCGCGGTGGTCACCGGGGCGTTGCTCGCCAACAAGGCTTCAAGCAGTCCGTCGAGGTGATCGATGCTTTGAAAGCGCGTCTCCAGTGCGCGCTGATAGCCAACCGCAAGCGGCACATGTCCAGCGAATGGCATGTTGAGGCGGTGCGCGACGGACGCAATGGAATCGAACACCTCGCGCTGAATGCCGGGATGGATTTTGAGCAGGTCGTAACCGGCGGCGTGTTGTTCGCGCACCGCGCGCACGCCGGCGTCAACGGTCGGTACGGAGTTGCCATTGAGGCTCGGACCGGAGGTGTAGAGTCTCGGGCCCAGCACTTCACCGCGCGCGATTGCTGATCGAAGCGCGAGATGGGCCGGATCGCCGAGCATGCCGCGCGCGGTTGTGACGCCATTCAGTGCATAGAGTGCCAACGCGCGTTCCGTGACGTCACGCGGCGCGTTGCCCGCGGGCACGTGCGCGTGCATCTCCGAGAGTCCGGGGATCAGGAACTTGCCGCGTCCATCGATGATCGTTGCCGCGGCGGGAACGATTGCCGCACCGCTCGGCCCAACGGAGACAATGCGGCCGCCAGCGATGACGACCGTGTGATCAGCGAGTCGCGTCTCGCGATCCATTGGGATCACGGTGACGTTGGTGATGGCGAGCGTGGCTGCAGGGGCAGATTGTGCACCCACTGATGTCGCCAGCGCGAACGCATACATGGCGACCATGCACAGTGCACAGATCGGTGAGCGCATGCCGCCTGCGCGGCGGTCAGGCACAGATCTTACCCAGGATGAGCACAGCATCGAACGCTCCCAGTGGTCAGGGCGCCCGCAGGCGCGTTACCGACAGCGCGCCACCGCCGGTGGAGGAGGCAGCCGACAATCAGCGGTCTTGCACGTACGGCGAGCGCGCGCAACACGGTCGGCCAGGCGGCCAACCGTGAAGCGAGGATGCTCGCCGTTATCGTTAACGGATGTCGCGGCATCCAGCTCGCGGCGCAGGTTCGAACCGGTTGCCACGTTGCGTACGTTGCGACTGTTGGGGTCGAGCAGCAGCGCGGCGATATCGTGCAGCGCCCAATAGTTGCTGGGCGTGATGGCCGCGCTGGGCTGGCCATTCTGATCGCCAAATGCGAGTCGGTCAGCGATGCTGCGCGCAGCGTTCAGACTCGACAGCGCGCCACTGCGGCTACTGTTGGCGATCTGAATCTGCGCCAGCCCGAGCAGGAAGTTCACACTTTCTCGCGTGACCGTGCGTGGCACCTGATTCTCGATGGGCGTGTAGGCGCGGGCGTGCAGGGCGCGCGCACCGGCCTGATCGCCCTGTCGTGCGAGCCAGATCACGAAGGCATCGGCCGGTCCGTAGTCGCCCTCGGAGGTGAGTCGCATCGCATCTTCATAGGCCACGCGCGCGGAGTCGCGGCACCGGCGCCAGACGTCCCATACCTCGGCCATACCCAGTCGTGCGGCGGCGGCAAGTTCCTGATCCTTGTCCTGCTGCGCGAGTCGCAGCGCTTCGCGATAGGCCGTCATGGCGGAGTCGGCCCGTCCGCGGAGCGCGGCCTCATGACCGG
>JBGTOG010000413.1:0-1529 GCA_041742675.1 Gemmatimonadaceae bacterium
CTCCGGCTCCAGCTCCACCTCAGGCATCGGGACAGGTGTCGCGCCGCCGGTGAGCACACGCAGCCCGAGGAATCCCCCCCCCACGCCCGCGACCAGTCCCGCGATCAACGCAACGCCGGCGCGCATCTGCCACGCCCTCGCACTGTTGCCGCGCAGCGCGTCGAAGCGACTCTTGCTCATGACGTCTCCCGTCGCCGCAGGCGAACCGCAAAGGCACCATCTACGCCGTGCAGCTGCGGAAGCACACGCAGACGACCGTTGTCGATCACCGTATCGGGCACGGTGCCCGCCGGTGGTGGCTCCAGCACAAACTCCGGATGGTCGGCCAGAAACGCATCCACTGGCGCGTCATTCTCTTCGGGCTCGAGCGAACAGGTGGAGTAGATCAGTAAACCACCCGGGCGAACGGCCACGGCGGCCGAGCGCAGGATTTCGCGCTGAATGGTGCTCATAACCGCCAGGTCCGACGCTTTTAGCCGCCAGCGCGCATCCGGGTGACGACGGAAGGTGCCGGTGCCGGTGCACGGTACATCAAGCAGAATCGCGTCTACATTGTGCACGGCCGGTTCGCGCGCATCACCCACGTAGGCTACGATGTTTTCCGCATCAAGCCGACCGATGCCGACCAGCAGTCGTTCAAGTCGGCCCGGCACACGATCTGCCGCTATGACCACACGCGCGGTGCGCGAGAGTTCAAGGGTCTTGCCGCCAGGCGCGGAACACAGGTCGGCAACCACACTGCCGGCCGCGATTGCTGCGTAGCGCGTGACCAGCGTGGCCGCCGGGTCCTGCACAAACAGGAGACCCTGCTTGAACGCACCCAGTTCAGTGAGTTGCACGCCGCCACCAAGCACCAGCGAATCCCCGACCAACGGCGCTTCGTGCACTGCAACGCCTGCGCCTTCGAGCATCGCTTCGAGCTGTTCACGCACGACACCAAACGGACGCAGAATAATCGGCGCTTCGTGATTGTTCGCATCCAGCAAACGCGCGGTGTCGTCAAGTCCGAATCGCCCCACCCATCGCGCGACCAGCCAGCGCGGATGCGACATGCGCAGTGCGAGCGCATCGATCGGGTCGGTCGGCTGCACCGGTTCCAGCGCGTCACGTTCACGATCAACGCGTCGCAGCACGGCGTTCACGAGTTTGCTCGCACCAATGCCGTGTCGCTGCTTGGCCAGTTCAACTGTCTGCGCAATCGCGGCGTACGGTGGCACGCTGCCCATGTACAGCAACTGGTAGGCACCGAGGCGCAGCAGATCAGCGACATCACCATCGAGGCGCGCGAGGCCGCCGCGCACACGCAGTCCCAGTACGGCGTCAAACCAGCCGCGCTTGCGCAGCGTGCCCCACACGAGTTCCTGCACCCACCGGCGATCGCGTGCATCGAGTGGACCGGCGTGGCGTTCGAACGCCGGATCGAGCAGCTGTCCGCTGCGCACTTCGGCCAGAATCGCGGCGGCCGCGATGCGCGACTCGGTGATGGACGCGGTCTTGCCCCGCGGGCCTCGATACGGCGCACGGCCGGA
>JBGTOG010000426.1:0-6106 GCA_041742675.1 Gemmatimonadaceae bacterium
ACGTCGCGTGCGGCTGCACTTTGTTGACTTCACGATTCGTGGGCCCGCGCTTGGTGAACTACGTCGCTTCTCGCAGAAGTTTGGTGTCGAAGCGTTGATTGATCGCGAAGCCAGGCGCTTTGCAGAACTCGGTCTTGGTCCGTCACGATACGGAGACGAGCGATGGCTCGATATTCTGATTGATGAGCCGTTGCTGTTGGTGCAACCGCTGGTTCGTTTTCAGCAGCACGTTACGGTTGGCCTCGCAGAGTCCACGTGGAAGCAATGGGTTGGCAAATAACCAGGGTGCGCCATGTACACAGAAGAACACACGCGTCGCGCTGAACAATACGCTGCTGATCTGGAGTGGTCGGAGCGTGAACGACGTCGCGACAATCGTCGCATGCTCGCCGGCATTGTCGCGTCGCTTGTGATCGCGCTGCCGATCATGCTGTCGTCGGCCAGAGTGTCTAGCGAAGCGATCGGTCGCGTGTTGCTGTGGAGTGGTCTGGTGCTTGGTCAGATCGGCGTGTTTTGTAGTGTGTTGTGGGGACTGTACAAAGCGGTAGAGCGTGGCGACACGCACTGGTAGCGCATCTGTTGGTGAGTTGTATAAAACGCAGATAAGACACTCATTGCCCGGAAGACGCGTAGGCGTCCAGGCTCCGCAATCCGTCGTCAAAATCCTTTGTAAGCATGCTCGGCATCATGAGGCCGAACCAGCGTCCTATCGGACTATTACCCATGTCCGCTGTCATATCCCACGTGACGAGTGTGCCGTTTGCATTCGGCGTGAAAAGTAAATCACCATACGAAGGCGGACCCATGCCCACGATGGTGAGTTCGTAGCCGATTTTCCGCATGGGTTCTGCGCGCGTGAACACCATTGAACCGTCGCCCTGCGACTCGCTTTTCCATTCCCATCGCGCGCCCTCTCCGCTGGCCGGTCCGGAAAAGAGTATCGTCATGTTGGAGTCGCGCTGATTCCACGGCGACCAGTTTGGCCACTCCGCTGGCGTGGCAACAATGGGATATAGCGTTTCTGCCGATGCCGATAGTTGCGCCGTGCGCGAGACCTCAACGTAGCGCGGAAACAGATACGAGACGCCTATGAGCACCACCAGCAGAATCACAACGCCCAGCAGTATTTTCTTCAGCACAACCTGCTCCCTGAGGAGTGAACAATGGAATACCGCAGTAACTGACAGCTTTCATCCCCGGTCCGCCAGCACCCGGGCAGCCTCACTTGGCGCCAGCTGAGTCGTTGGTTTCCTTTCGCGATGCTCTATCGCGTAATCTCATGGTGCGCCCGTCGTGCGTTGCATTGGTGTTATCGCGACGCTCACATAGTGGGACGCATACCAGCTACTGGACCAGTGTTGCTGGCTGTCAATCATCCCAACGACCTGGCGGATATTTGCGCGGTGCTCACGTTCGCCGGACGGCGTGTCACGTTTGTCGCGAATGTGACATCTGCTGAGTCGCCAGTTGTTGCGTGGGCGTACCAGCAGATGGGAGTGATTCCGGTGCACCGCGTGCGCGATGCACGGCGTGCGAAGGCGCGTGGTGAAGATAGCGCAATGGTCAACGCTCAGGCGTTCACTCGTGTGACGGAAGTGTTGGCCGCTGGTGGTTGCGTATGCGTCTTTCCCGAGGGCGGCGTGCATCGTGGGTTGCATCTCGCACCACTGCGCACCGGGTTGGCTCGCATGGCGCTGGATGCGCGTGACAGTGCCGACGTACGCGACTTGCTCATCGTCCCCGTTGGTCTCACCTATGAAGCGCCGTATCACGTCCGTTCCCGGCTCCTGGGCACGGTGGGCGAATCGATCAGGCTCGACGAGTGGAAGGCCGACAGTTCGCGTGCGGCAGAACCGCAACTCACTGCAGAAGTTGCCGCACGTTTGCGCAGCGTCACGCGCAATGCGCCAGACGAACAATCCACGCAGCTGTTGCGCGCGTTGGCCGGCGCAGCCGCGGCGACAAGTGAAGGGGCCGAGCCACTGCTCGATGGCACACGAGCGTGGCAACGATACGCCGTCGAAGTATTCGGTCCCGGACTAGCTCCGCTGCCTGAGCACGATGCGAAAATGGAACCGGTACGAAAGCTGCTTGCAGCGCTGGAGAAGGTAGGCGAGGCAGCTCGGGAACAATCTGGCGGGAAGGGCGGTCCGTCGGTGTCTCTGGAGCGGTTGCTGCTGGCGTGGTCTTCCGCCCGATCGCAGCGCGATCGAGGGAGTTGGTGGCTCACTCCGCTCGCATGGTGCGGCCTGCTGCTGCACGCGCCCGCGTGGTGGCTGATTGCACGGTGGGCTGAACGCGCCGCAACAATCCGCGAGGAGATCATGCCTCGACGCATTGTGCCGGGACTCTATATCGCCACGCTGTGGTATGTGCTGCTCTTGGTTGGCGGTGTGGCTGCGCTGCGCGTCTTTGGCGTATCGGTCTGGCTGTCTGTTGTGCTGGCTGCCGCACTCGTGAGCGTGGCACCCGGTCTTGGTACTGCCGCGCTGATCTGGCTCGACCAGCGGCGCGACCGGAATCTGGCGCGATTGCTACGCGAGCACGCTCCAATACTGGACCAGCTGCTAGCAGACGTGATGGAGAAGTTTTCAGCGGATAACCCGCGCACAACCGCTGTCGGTTGATTTGATTTGACGTATGACGCTGCTCAGTATTGGAAACGCCTCCGTCTCGTTTGGGGCGACGGAAATTTTTCGCGATGTCTCGATGACCATCGCTGACCGGGACCGCTGGGCGCTGATCGGGCGCAACGGGGCTGGCAAGACCACATTGATCAAGTTGCTGATCGGTGAGCTGGTGCCCACGAGTGGTTCGATTGCGCGCAAACCGGGCATGCGCATTGCGCTGCTTGAACAGCACCGTTCGTTTGATCCGCAGGCCACGGTGTGGGACACCGTGGCGGACGCGTTTGTTGAGCTTCGTGCGCTGGAACGATCACTGGCCGCGCAGGTGGCGCGCATGGAGACCGATCACAGCGAAGCACTGATGAGCGCCTACGGACACGATCTGGAGCGCTTTGAGCACGAAGGCGGCTACCAGATGGCCAATCTTGTGGATCAGGTGTTGCAAGGTCTGGCCTTTGATCCCGACTGGGCGCGTGCCACGCGCACCGCCGTGCTCAGTGGCGGCGAACGGGGACGCGTGGCGCTGGCGCGTCAGATTGTGCAACCGGCCGAACTACTGGTGCTCGACGAACCGACCAATCATCTCGATCTCGATACCACGCGTTGGCTCGAGCAGTACCTGCGCGAAAGCGAGCGCACGCTGCTGATCGTGAGTCACGACCGCGCGTTTCTGGAAGTGGTGTCGGACCATGTGTTGCATCTGGAAGGTGGTACGGGCTTTACCTACGTGGGTGGCTACACGGCGTTTGTGCAGCAACGTGAAGAGCGACGGCTTACACAGTTGCGTCAGTTCGAACAGCAGAAGAAGAAAGTCGCCGCGGAGATGGATTACATCGCGCGCAATCTGGCGGGTCAAAACACTGCGCAGGCCAAGGGTCGTCGCAAGAAACTCGCACGCATGCCACGACTATCGGCGCCCATTGGCGGCGAGGCCGTGATGGCGCTGCGACTCGAAGCGGGAGATCGCAGCGGTGATCGGGTGCTGGAATGTGACAAGCTGGCGCTGCGCGTCGCGGGACGTTCGTTGCTCGAGGATGTCACACTGGTCATGCCGCGCATGGAAGTCATTGCGCTGGTTGGACCGAACGGCGCGGGGAAAAGCACATTCATCAAGACGGTGCTCGGGGAGCGGGCACCCGATGGTGGCACATGCAAGGTCGGTTTGTCGACAACGGTGGCGTACTACCGCCAGGATCTAGGGCATCTCGCGCTCGATACCACGGTGCACGATGCGATCACCACATTGCGCCCGTTCTGGGAGCGACGCGAAGTGCACGGACATCTGGGTCGCTTTGGTTTTGGGGGCGAAGAATCGCAGCGTGTGATTGGCTCGTTGTCTGGCGGTGAACGCGCGCGTGTTGCGCTGGCGTTGCTGACGCTGTCTCGCGCGAATCTACTCGTGCTCGACGAACCAACCAATCACCTCGATGTCGAGAGCATTGAAGCGATTGAAGACGCGATTGACGGCTACGATGGCACTGTGCTGCTGGTCTCACACGATCGTGCCGTGCTGCGTGGACTGGCCACGCGTGTGTGGGAGATTCGTGACGGGCATTTGATTGACTTTGCGGGACCGTTTACCGAGTGGGAAGCACTGGCAGCACAGCGGCGTATTGATGCGGCCGACGCGGCGCGACAGGATCGCCTGGGCAAGGCGGCGAGTGCGCCGCCGTCTTCGCATGACGTGCGCAAGGAGAAATCACGCGAAGAGCGCAAGGCGCAGCGTGAGGCGGTGAAAGCGGTGGAGAAAGCCGAGCAGGCGGTGACGATGGCCGAGGCAGAGGTGGGTCGAGTTGCAGCTGCCCTGGAGGCGCCAGCGCTCTACGATGGCTCGGCGGAGTCGACCGTCAAGGCGCAGCAGCTGGGCAAACAGCTCGCCCAGGCGCGCGCGGTGTTGGCGGAAGCCGAGGCACAGTGGACCATGATGAGCGAACGTGCGGAGGAGCTTGGCGCGTTGTAAGGAAACTCGCACTGATTCACGGACGTAGGGATAGTTCCTGTCACGACTGTCCCTCCTGTTCACCGCCCGTGGTTCAACTACCCCCATTCAAGCGGCGTAGCGCGTGTCTCACAACTGCGCTGGCGTGCATGTTGTTCGGCTTGACAAGCGCGCATCGTGTCGCGCAGGCGCAGCAGGCCAGCACTCAGTTGGCAGGCAACAGCTCCGCATCGAACTACAGTTCGCAGGCCCTGCAGGGGAGCGTAGCCGATGCATCAGCACGGAATCGGCTGCCACGGGCATTGCAGGCGTACTCCGCGAAGGTCGAAACGGAAATCACGCTCGTGATCCGCCGCGCCGACGGAACGGAGGTTGTGGGCAGTGTGGAGCAGATCGCGAGCACCTTGCGATGGGCACGCACCGGCGTGTACGAGCAGCGCGTGCAGGGCTACCGCATGCAGCAGGCCGGCGCGAACATTTCGATGCTGAGTCTGTTTCAGACAGGTTGGTTGAACCCGACACTGTACGGCAATCGGTTGCGTGCGCGGCAACCACAGAATGCGGAGTCAGACAGCGCGTCCGGCGCCACACGTTCGCGTGAAAGAAGGACGCGCCGCGATGATCCGTCCGATACCGCGGCGGTGGTGCACCCGCTCGCGGAAGATCGCGATCAGTGGTATCGATACAGCGGCGGCGATACGGTGGTGACGTTGCAGGCGGGTGAGCGCCGCATTCCGATTGTGCGAGTGATGGTGCAGCCGCGGCCCGGCATCACGGAGCGCGCGTCACTCTTTCACGGCGAGATGCATCTTGATGCGTCGCGCGGGACGCTGGTGCGACTGCGCGGTGCGTTCGTGCAGGCAGGGGACTGGCCGCGACCTGGTGGTGTGATGGCGCGACTCGCCGGCTCACTCGTGGATGCCATCGCATTCGTCGATTACGAAAACGCCGAGCGTGAGCAAGCGTACTGGCTGCCAACCGTGCAGCGCATTGAGCTGCAAGCGAGTGCACCAGTGTTTGGTGATGGCCGCGCCGTGTTTCGCATTGTATCGCGCTTTCGTGATATGGCGATCAACGACACGGTGCTTGACTCGGTGCGCATTGCGCGCGCTGACTCCGTGCCACCACGTTTTCGGCGCCGCCTCACATACGCTCCGACGGATTCGCTAAGCGCCTTCGGCAATTGGGCGGCTGCACTTGGTGACCTCAGTCAGGGACTGCACGCCGACGACTTCGATGCATTTGGTCCCGATCGCTGGCGACCAACTGGCTTGCCTCGATACGACTGGGGCGTGCCGCAAGCGACCGACCTGCTGCGCTTCAATCGTGTGGAGGGGTTGTACACGGGATTTGGCGGCAAGCTGGCGCTGCGTGATCTCTCGCCGGGCACGGTGATTCGCGGCACGGCGGGTTATGCGTGGAGTGAAGGCGCGGTGCGCGGACGTCTCGAAGTGCAGCGGGATCGTGGGCCGTGGCGACTGATGCTGCGCGCGGGGCGCACGCTCGATATCACCAACGATTTTCGGAATCCGCTGGACTC
>JBGTOG010000446.1:0-16177 GCA_041742675.1 Gemmatimonadaceae bacterium
CCCGGCCCGTCACCAGCTGAGCCGAGCTGCTGCAACAGTTCGCCATCCGAGCTGAACACCAGTACCGCCTCATTTTTGCGGGATACCGTAAACAACCGACCTGACGCGTCGCGCTCGGCATACACCATGCGATCGGGCAGCGCTCCGGGGTCCTCCGCGTCGGAGAAGCCACCGACACGTTGCATGACGATTTCACAGTTGCTGCATTTCGCGTTCGTTATTTCCGATGGCTCGTCGCAGGCGATCAGCGACACGAGCACACACATCCGGGTAATTTTCTTCAACGGCTGTTTGCGATCTGGATGGTTGCAAAAGTCATTGTCGCGCTTAGCGTATCACGCGGAGTGATGCCCCGCCAGCCACAATCCAGTAGGGTTCGTGCAGCGGTCTGCGTTCACATGCGTCGCTCTGCGCCCTAGGCTCACTATCCCGGCTCCATTTGACCTATGCGCCCAACTGCCTTCATCTGCTTCCTTTCCACGTTGCTCATTGGCTGCTCCGCTGCTCGGCCGACGGTCGAATCAGCGAGCGCGCCAGTCACGCTGTCGGTGGCGCCCCGCTCTCTCGCGGAGCGCGGCATCGCGCTCCCGTCTGACTTCGCCTATCCCGCGCATGACACAGTGCGCGTGGCGACGTGGAACGTGGAGAACATGGTCGACGGCTTTGACGATCCCTACGTCGATGCCTCCTGGGAGAACGATGGCGGCCGCGACCGCGAGGCGAAGTTGCAGCGCTTTGTTGAGGTGCTCCGCGCGCTGAACGCTGACGTGGTAGTGCTGCAGGAGTTCGAACACTCACGCTATCTCCGCGTGCTCGCCAACGAACGGTTTCCCGAACTGGGTTATCGATTCTTCGTTGGCACCGAGAGCTCAAACTGGTATCAGAACGTGGTGGTCATGAGCCGCTTGCCACTTGGTGTGGTGCGCAACTACGCGAATGTCTACACGCCGGTCCCTGGCAGCACCGATTCAGCCGGACGGCCCGAGGTGCAATCGCTGATCAACAACCGTATGTGGGTGCTGGAGCTGTACGCACGCGAGCAGGCGATGATGCATCTTGCGGGCCTGCACCTCAAAGCTGGCCGCACGTCGCGCGACACCGCGATGCGATCGGGGCAGGTGCGTTTTCTGCAGAGTGAGCTGCGCGAGGTGGCTGGTGCAGGGATGGGCATCATGGTCGCCGGCGATCTCAACGCAACACCCGGCAGTCGCGAACTCGATGAACTGCTCGCGGGCGCGGGTGTTGGCGTACCGCTGATCGATCCGCTCGCCGGCCGCGGTGTGCTCACGCACCCCGCCGAGAACCCCACGCGCCAGCTTGATCACATCCTCGTTGATCGTCGGCTGGCCGCGCGGCTGATTCCGGGTGGTGTTCGCGTGGTGAGTCCACTCTCAGCCGATGCGATGGCGGTGGCCAGTGATCATCTGCCGGTGGTGGCGACGATGCTGATTCGGTGATCTGATCCGAGTTGAGACACGAGCGCGCGGACAGGACTCGTCATGGTAGGCGAGATGCCGTTTCTGATCCGGCGGTGACCCGAGCAACTGAAAGAATGGCACCTGCGAGTCGGCGTAACAGAATGTGTCGTCGTAACGACCGTTGCGCATCAGCACGGGCATGCGAACGCGTGGCAGGTAGTTCACCGGGTCAACTTCCCGGCGCGTCGGCAGGTAGGACAGTCCGGCGACCCAGAGCACGCTAGCCTGAATGCGCGGCTCAATCGCAAGGAGCACGCCGGCAGTTCGTCCGCCAAGACTATGTCCGATGTAGCCTATCCACGACGTATCAAGCTCCGAACGGGTGGCTACAAAATCGATGGACCGGCGCAGGTCCTGCCCCCACGCGACCACCGCATCGCGATACGCAATGGTCGCGCATCCGAGCCCGGGAAAAACACCAGCGTCTGGTGCGGCGGTGCATGGCGTTTCGGCAGGAACGGCACGGCGCTCATGCGCACCCCGCCGGAAGCGGTGGCGTAGCTTACCCACTCGCGAATCCAATCAGCGTGCGAGGTATAGCGTGAGTCGACGCGCACCTCCAGCGGCGCTGGATCATAATCGAAGATGAGTTGCATCCGATCGAACTCCGCCTGCGACACGGGTTCGCTCGTCACCAGTGCTTCCCGCGGACGGCAGACGGGTTGGCTCGACGGGCGGAGCGCCCGCGCACCTGCTTCAGCAATCGTGCAATTGGGGTTACGCGGTGGCGGTGAGATGAACCACCGTGATCGGCAGACGTTCTCCCAGTGCAGCGGCCACCAGTGTACGGTGACATTCGTGATGATCCGCTTCGAAACACATGAGCGCGACCGCTCGCCCGCTCTCAACGATCTCGCCCAACCGCCAGAGCCCATCGTGCGCGTCGAGCGTGTTGAGATGCGCAGCAAAGATCTCGCGCATGCGCTCATGCTTGCCTGCACGCGCCGCCGCACGTCCGTCGGCGGGCGTGCCAAGTGACCGGAGATGCAAATAATCAATGCCAACGGTCTCAAGATTTGCCGCGAGGGCGGTCTTCGCGAAGCCCGGGCGGCGCGAGCTCGCGACGGCGCGCACATCGATCAGTAGCTCGACACCCGCATCGCGCAGCGTTTCGAGAAAGGCCGGTACGGTGGCCAGCTGATAGCCGATGGTGGTGACGGTGAAGGGCATGATGAGCGATACGTCCTACCCGACAATCCGTTCCAACTCCGCCGTGAGCACCTCGGGCTCCACTGGCTTCCGCAGGAACCCGACAGCACCCATTACACGCGATCACTCGCATCTCTACGGAATAACAATCACCACGCCACGCATATGAGGGTGAGGCTCACAGTAGTAGCCGAAAGTCCCGGGATCGGTGAAGGTGCGCGTAAACTGAGCGCCTGGCGCAATCGTGTGACTGGCCCAGCGACCGTCGAGCGCGGCCACGGTATGTGTCACGGGATCCTCGTTTACCCAGCGCACCGACTCACCCACGCGAACGCGAATCGTATCCGGCGCAAACCTTGACGCGTGAATGGACACCTGCGGCGTCTCCAGGCCCTGATCGCGCCGCTCGCGATCGCGCCGCCGACCGATCACCTGCGCCCACTGATCGACGGAACCCAGTGGCGCGACAAAGGCAAAGCCATAGCGCACCGGCTGCTCCCCGATGCGCTTTGTGCGTGATGCGCCTTGCAGTGTCGCGGCGGCGCTGTTCGACGCATGAAACGAGAACGAATGGCGCGTTCCGGGAAGCGACATCGTAACGCCCCCGCTCCACACGGTGCCGAACGTATCCGGGCGCACTGCCCGCGCGAGGTCACTGGTCAACCGTAAATGCTCCGTGAGGCGCAGCGATGCACCACCTGCCACAACGGTACCGAATGCGCCTGTCTCCAGTGCATTGGAGAAGGCACGCACTTCACCAATCATCGAGAGGCGTCGCACACTTCGGTTGACGGTGAGTGCCCCGTCCACACTGCGGGCCGCCGTGTTGTACGCCAGCAGCGTGCTGATGCCGCGCCATTCAGGCGCGCGCGGACTCCAGGCCATCCACCACTGCGTTTCGTTCCCGCCGAGATTGCGCGACGCAACTTCACTGTTCGACGTGAAGTCAAAGCCGACGGCAACGCGTTCCCACACGGCGGTGCCAACGGTGACGAGAGGAAAACTGATCAGCTCGTCGCCTCCCGACAGAATTTCGAATCGATGGGCCAGTATGAGGGTGGGTTGCCAGACCGGCATACCCCACGCCGCGCGCGTGTTGGGTGAGTAGTCCAGGAGGTGCTGCGCGCATGCCGGCGCAGCGAACATCAGCAGACCGACCAGCTGCACCGATCCGCTCACGAGAACGGCGCACGACGGCCTAACGCGCCATCGGAGAACGATGTCGCGTCTTCTCGTGGTCACGCTGCACCCTGCTCACTGCACGACAATCGCGCCGTCCATTCCGGAGTGCAGGGTACAGGTGTAGTTGAATGTGCCGGACGTGGGAAAGCTGCGCTCGTTGCTGCCCGACGAGTGGTTAGCAATGTTCGCTGGCGCGCCAGACGTGGAAAACGTGACGTTGTGCAGCACACCACTGGGATTGGACCACGTAACCGTTGTGTTGCGCACCACCGAAAGTGACGTTGGCGTAAAGCTTGCTGCGCTCATCACGACGGTGGTTCCTCCCGGCACGGGTCCTGGCCCGGGACCGGGACCCGGCCCGGGGCCCGCCGGATCGTCACCTCCGCCACCGCAGGCGATCGCGAAGACGGCGAAGGCAACAATCGTAAGCAGACGGGTAGTGCGAATCGTTGGAACAGTCACCAGCGCCTCCGGTGCATAGGGTGCTCTGCAGTGTGCGACACCGACGTGCGCCCGTCTTGGACTGGCGGCGCGGTATTGTACGGGAGTGACCTGAGTTTCCGGCCTGGTTGGCGAATGTCAGGCTCGGTGCTCAACGCGGAGCGTACCGGATGAGTGCCGCAAACGTCAAGTCCACCTCCCATCGCCTCGTGCACGCGCCGCGCGTCCCGGGCGATTCACTGAGTATGTCGTGGGCAACGCCGTCGATTGCGTTTCTGACACACTCAAGCTGATGCCTGCTGGCGAAACGCACTGGAATCGCTTTGCCGCCGACGAGACACACGGGCTGCGCATCGATGTCGACGGTGGTCGATTCAGGGAGGCACCAGCGATTCAGCGACTGCTCCACCAGCGCACCCACGTACGCGGCGAGCGCGTCGGCCATATCGTCCAGTCGTTGCTGGTGGAAATAGACGCGCAGGACGACGCTGCGTCGCTGGCCGTCGAGGGCCTGCTGCTCGAGTGCTCGGCGCTATCGGCAGGCATATCACCGGTCCGTGGGAGATCGCGTCCGCCAACTCCGTATCGATCGCGCCGCACACGAGCTGTGGCACACCAGTGATCCGCTCTCGGTCGTCGCGTTGCGCGCCGGTTTTTATGATCAGAGTCATTTCTCCAATCTTTTTCGACGACAGCTCGGCGTGACTCCAGGTGCGTATCGACGCGCCGCGGTCGGTACGATACGCCGCGATCATGGCAACAGCTGATTCTCACGACACATCATCCTGAGTGAGGGCATCAATCTAGCTCAACGTGAGCCGTGCAGACGTAGCGCAGAAATGGTCATCGCCACGATCCCATCCTCCCGGTACTGCATGTGGATGAATGCGCCATCGTTCGCGATCCACCCGTAACCCGGAATGATCCGCCGCGCGAGCAGCGTGCGCTGCTCCGGATCAATCACGTCGAGCACTGTTCGGAACATCCTGCCTTTCATGTCGTCTGCCAGCCGTACTTCGCTTGTCCCGCGATCGTACTCGGCGTCGAGCGTATCCCAATCGCCGACATGCGTGTGATGCGCCACCCAGAGCAGGCCAGCGCTGTCAGGCACCACGCTGACCACACTGAACGGTGGGCGACGCGCGAGACGCGGCGGCCGCCTGTCCGCGCTCCTGGGCATGTCATCAGGTGGCCGAACCGTATCAAAGTATGCCTCGACCTCGGCCGGCGTGCTGAACACGAACCACCACGGCGTGGCAACCGTGATGACGCGCGTTGTTTGCCCCGTCGTATCAACCTGCTCCAGGCGATACTGCCCGCGCTCCGACAGCCAGAAGCCGGCGCCGACAAGACGGGGGGCCAGAATGCGTTGCGAGGTCCCCCCCCCAAAGATGTTCTCCGTCCCGAAGCTGCGAAGCAGCGTGCCGTCGTCGGCCAAGGCATGCAGCGGAAGAGCGGAGGCCGGCCCGCTGCGCAGAGTACCATTAATAATGAATCCACCATCCGGCAGATGCATGATTGTGTGTGGTGGAGTTGGCAGCGGTCCACCGCGGATATAGCGGCCATCGGGTGCGAACACAGAGAATCGCCGATAGCTGTGCGCGAGCACGATCGAGTCGCCCTCCGTCACGGCGATCGCTTCCACGCGCGTATGCTCGCCCGGTCCCCCGCCCTGTCGGCCGAGCGTTCGTTCAACTGTCCCGTCAGGCCGGTACACGACAACCGGCTGAAAGCCGTGATCGGGCACCGCGGCGATTGTCCGGCCTCGGCTGTCGCGCACAAGTACCGGCGTGCGCGTGAGCAGCACGGAATCGGCGCTGCTGCCGAGTGACACGAGCGGCATCAACTCAATGGAGCAGTCAGCGCAGCTGGCAACGGTGTCGCGAATTGCGTGAACGCCGTTCACCGCGGTTGTAGCGAGTGCGGCCGTGCGGTCGGGACCTGCACATGCCGGAAGCCAGATGACGTGCAGGAGAAGCAGCCAGGCGAGCTTTCGTGAGCGCGCACCGTGCTCGCGCATTCGTCGGCTCGCGATTCGTACACGTTTGCGCGAGGTGTGTTTTCGCATCCGTGTGCGTACGGCGATCTCGGCGTGAAGATTCATGGCCGCGCGACCAACGCGTGTGCTCACGCCACCGCCGGTTCTGTTCGTCGTTTGCGACTGAGCAGGCCGGCGGAAATGAGCGTGAACAACAGTCCCACCGGCAGCGGCTCAAGAAACGTGACGCCAATGTTGATGAGCGGGTTCTCATACATCTCCGCATAGCGTACGTATTTCTGTCGCGTGGCCGCCAGCTCGTCTTCCGTTGCGCCGGACGCTCTTGCCTGCTCGATGGAGTACGCCATGTACTTGTCCATGAAATCCGGCGCGAGCTTGTGATACACAAGCTGCCAGGTCGCGACGTAGCAAGCGCTTGCCACCGCCGTAATTCCGATGCCAACAAGGAACGCGCGACCAAATGTCACGGAGCCACCGGCCACGTTGTCGCGGAACGAACGAACACCGTAGTACACCATGAGAAACGCGATAACCATCGTGGTATAACCGATGGCCATCCCGCGATCGAACCCGATTCGCTCCTGAAACGGGAGCGTGAGCATCATCATCACCGACAGGATGCCGCCGGCGATCAGTCCGAAGGTCAGAACGATTCTACGCATAACCACTCCTTGGGCGTTAGAGGAGCGTCGATGCTAGCGGTGCGATCGCATTCGGAACATCATACGAACGTATGATTTCTTCATCTACTGGGTAAATTCACTCCGAAGGGTGAGGGCCCAATGACCCTTACGCATTCGCCACGCCGAGGCGTGGGAGGCATTCACGATGCTGGCGACTTCATGTCATGCGATCAGGGTATCAGGCGCATCGATTTGCCCAACTGTACGGCCTGCGTGCGCCGCTGCGCGCCGAGCTTCCCGAACACGCGACTGGAGTGCGTCTTGACGGTGTTCTCGCTGACAAACACACGCTCAGCGATTTGCCGGTTACTGAGTCCCTCGGCGATCAGCTCCAGGCTTTGAAGCTCTCGAGGGGTAATGCCAAGTGATTCGACCTTGCTGTCGTCACGAGTGAAGTGTGTCGATTCCGGCGCGACCACTTCGCGCACGATCACTTTGGACTGCTGAGACCGCGTCAGCCCGGTGCCCAACCAGATGCCGAGCGTCGCGAAGAGCGCAGCCACCAGCGCGCCATAGATCTCAATGGAGTGATCGACGACGAGCCAGCGATACTGGACGAGCTGCATCGCCGTAATGAGCAGGCCGGCGAGGGCGCCGTAGAGGAGAATGTGGCGTCGCATGGGACAAAAGTCACCGATTGACGCGCAATGGCAAGATGCAGCAGCCAGGTGTCTCCCTGAAGCCGCCGGTCGAGCGTGGCAAATTTGCGCGATGGTTCGACGCTTACGGACGTGAACCCAACGGTGGTCGCGACAAGACACGGATCTCATCGCGCAACGCGCTCAGCTCGTCTCGCACGGCGGCCAGCTGCCTGGCCCCAGCCACTTCCGTCTCACTGCTACCGGCGTCGCGGCCGACGAAGAAGGTGGCCAGCGCTGCGGTCACGTATCCAAAGACGCCGAACGCGTAGAGCGCGAGGAAGACGCACAGGACCCGCCCTTCGACCGTCTGCGGCCAGTATTCCGAGCCCATGGTTGTCATGATCATGGCGGTCCACCACAGTGATTCGCCATAGCTGCGCGGCCCACCGGAAGCCTCGTTTTCAAACGCGTAGATACCAGCCGCACCGGCGAATGTAACCAGCAGGGTCAGGCCGACGACATACGCGAAGCCTCGTCGGCTCAGGCTTTCACCCAGCGCTTTCATTCCGCGGTTCAGTGAACTGACCACGCGGAACAACCGCACGCCTCGCCCCGCCCTGGCAACACGCAGCAGTCGAAACGCGCGGAGAATGCGGAACACCCGCAGCGCGGGGACCAGCAGCGATATGACCGTCAGCCAGTTCTTCTTGAGGTAATCCGACTTGTCCGGCGCCAGCACCAACGCGATGGCGAAATCGACAATGAAGACAACCCAGATGCTGATGCCAAGGGCATTGAACAACGCACTCTCTTCCCGCACCAGTTCAAGAATCAAGAGCAGCAGCCACACGAAGGCGAGAACGAGCATCGGCGTCTCGAGCCAGTTCTCCACACGCCGAAGCAACTCGTATCGCTCGCGTTTCAGCTCCACCTCGTTGATGGCCTTGTCGTCGGAGTTTTCGCTTGAGTCTTTGTCGTTCATTGCATGCCCCTCGTTTGAGTCGTGCGGTCAGCGTGTCTCATGTGAATTGTTGCAGGGCAATACCCCGCGACACGCACATCCAAGTATTTGCACGGTGAGGCCGCGCTGGCCAGAGGGCAGCTCAGCTGTAACCGGCAGCACGGGTCAGTCAGGTATCGAGCGCGAGGCCTAGGGTGGCCGAGCGCGCGTGCCTGGCGGCGCTTGCGTGACGCTCCAAACACACGGCGCGTCTTCCGTCATGAAGCGGCCGTCCCGACTCGTGATGCCGCCCGGGTTGTAGCGCCGGAACTTCTCGCGAACTCTGAGTCTGAAGCCATGCCGGCGACCATTCACTCCCCCGCCCCACCCAACCTGTCACGCGACGAGCACGTCGCGCGCCTCACCAGCCCTGCCCGACTTGCTGCGCTGCGTGCGACAGGTTTGCTCAACGGTGAGTCGGATGAAGTGCTGAACCGCGTTGCGCGACTCGGCGCCGCACTGCTTGGTGTGCCGATTTCCCTCATCTCCCTGGTTGATGACCAAGGCCAGCATTTCGCCGGCATGCAAGGACTCGGCGGGTGGGCCGGCGATAATCGCGGAACACCCCTATCGCATTCGTTTTGTCAGTGGGTGGTAACAACAGACAAGCCACTCGTGATCAACGACGCGCGACGCGAGACACTGACAATGGATCATCCTGCCCACACTGACCTCGGGGTGGTGGCGTATGCGGGGGTGCCGCTGCGCACCGCTGAAGGCGAGACGCTTGGTGCCATGTGCGGCATTGATGTGGTGCCGGTGCAGTGGTCGGACTCGCAGATTGCCGCGCTGGAAGACCTTGCGGCGGCGGCGATGGCGGAGATTGAACTGCGTGTGACCGTGCAGGCCTTGGCGCAGGCGCACGAACGGCTGCGGGAGCAGGTTATCCGTGATCCGCTCACCGGACTGCTCAATCGCCGCGGATTCGCCGAGCACGCCCGTCGGCATCTCGCGCTCGCCGAGCGTGAAGGGCATGCATTCGTAATTGCGGCACTCGATATGGACGGACTCAAGCAGATCAACGACACGCTCGGTCACGACGCGGGGGACCAAGCGCTACTCGAGTTCGCGACCACTCTTGCCCGTGTCTGCCGCACCTCGGATCTCGTGGCGCGTGTTGGCGGTGACGAGTTTCTGTGTTTGCTGGCACACACCACCGGGACCGAAGCAGCGGGTGTGTTTTCCCGACTGAGGTGCGAACTGAGGACGATGAATGAAGTTGCGGGCTCTGAATACCAGCTCGCGACCAGCGTGGGCTCGAGCGAGTGGTCCACCGACCAACGCGCCACAATCCAGACACTTATGCGACAAGCTGACGAGATGATGTATGAGGATAAGCGCACGCGCAAGGCGCCAGCGAGGCACGTCGCGTGAGCGTGAGCGGAAATCTTGCGCCTACTGTGTTGATTGTGGACGATTATCCCAGCTTGCTCGCGTGGGCCGCGCGCGCGTTCACGCGAGCCGGATGGCGGGTGTTCACGGCGAACTGCAGCGCCGAAGCCGTTGATGCGTGGCAGTCAGCTCAGCGTTCGGGAGTACACGTTCACCTGCTCGTCACCGATCTTGAGTTGCCCGATCAGGATGGAGAATCGCTTGCGCGCGATCTTCGGGCGCTCGATCCGTCGCTGTTTGTCATCGCCATCACCGCGCACGCCGACCGGGCGGACGGTTGGAACAGTGCGCTGCTGCATCGCACGGCGTTTTTTCAAAAGCCGATGTTGGCGGCTGAGCTGTTGAGCGCGGCCAATGCATCGCTCGACCTCGCGCCGGTGGGAGACACTGGGTTGAGTCCGGCCACGCGCTTCGGGGCAGCGATCAGGATCGTTTGACGGCGATCATCGCGGGGAGTGTGGCGCGGCGCCGACCTTGCTGCGACCTCGGTCTTTGAACGAGCTTTCGGATCCGGGATCGTCCGCTCGCTCTGGAGACTTCATGCTTTCTGCTTCGCCGCGCCTGACGTCTGTCGCCGTCGCCCTTCTCACTGTGATTGCGGTCGCGCCGTCGTCCGCGTTGGCGCAGCAATGGCAGCCCCAGAATCGGCCGGATGTCTCTGGACGTGAGGCCGCCGTTGTGTCTGATCATCCACTGGCGACGGCCGCCGGCTATGAGGTGCTCAAGCGCGGCGGCAACGCGGTCGACGCCGCAGTCACCGTCGCGGCGGTGCTGGCCGTCGTGCGACCGCACATGAATGGCGTAGGCGGCGACGCGTTCGGCCTTTTCTACGAAAGTGAGAGCAAACAGGTGACGGCGCTCAATGGGAGCGGACGCGCTGGCGCGCTCGCTACGCCAGCCTTCTTCGCACAGCGCAAACTCACCTCCATGCCGAGCACGGGTGCGCTCACTGTCACCGTTCCCGGAGCCGTTGCGGCGTGGGAGGCAGCGCTCGCACGCTACGGCACGATCACGCTGGCCGAAGCGCTGCAGCCCGCCATTCGGCTGGCGGCGAACGGGTGGGTCGTGACGACCACGCTCGAACGCGACATTGGCTCCAGCGTGCGCCGCTTGAACGAAGGCGGACAGGCGATTTTTGCCCCTGGAGGCTCGCTCCCACCCGTTGGTTCGCTGCTTCGCAACATAGCGTTGTCGGCCACGCTCAGCACCATCGCGAGTGGCGGTGCCAACGCGTTTTACAACGGTCCGATCGCGCAAACGCTGGCCCGATTTGTCGAAGCCGAGGGCGGCTATCTGCGCGCCGCAGACTTTAGCGCACACCAGGTTGAATGGCTCGACCCGATCGCAATGGAGTACGCAGGCGGCCGCCGTGTGTACGCCATGCCACCGAACAGTCAGGGACTCGTCCAGCTCCAGCAGCTGGCGCTCGCCGAATCATTCAACCTCGCGTCACTCGGACACAACTCGGCGTCGTACCTGCACACGCTGATTGAAACGAAGCGGCTTGCCTTCAGCGATCGTGATCGCTGGGTCGCCGACCCGCGCATGGCGCAGGTGCCGGTAGACGGGCTGCTCAATCGTGACTATCTGCGCAGCCGAGGTGCGCTTGTGGGCGAAGTGGCCGCGCCGGCAGTCACGCATGGATTCGGTGAGACGCTTGTGACCGAACCCGCGAACGGTGACGGTGACACCGTCTATCTCATGGTCGTGGATGCCAACGGCAACGCTGTGAGCTGGATTCAGAGCCTCTTCGCCAGCTTTGGCTCAGGGCTGGTTGAGCCACAGACGGGTATCGTACTTCAGAACCGCGGCGCTGCTTTCGATTTGGACCCTCGACATCCGAACATCATCGCGCCGGGCAAACGTCCGTTTCACACGTTGACGCCGATGATGGTCACGGACGCGGGCGGGCTGCGCATGACCATCGGGTCGCCGGGCGGACACGGACAGCCACAGTTTCTCACCCAGGTCTACCACAACATCTTCACGTTCGGCATGACGCCGCAGCAGGCTGTTGAGGCACCGCGCTTCATTCATAACAGCGATGTGCGCTCGCGCATTGAGGACCGGGTGTCGCCAGATGTGTTGGATGCGCTACGTGCACGCGGGCACCAGGTGGACGCGGTCGCTGGATGGACGGCGACGTTCGGCGGCGTGCAGGTGATTTTCATCGACCCCGTGTCGAACGCGCGACGCACCGGCGCTGATCCAAGGCGAGAGGCGTACGCTCTCGCGTACTAGGCGTCAGACTGTTGCTGCGCTGCTCACACCAGCTCGTGCAGCGCAACGGCTCTCCCCCGCCTTACAGCGGCAATGATGTGTTCGCTTGTCACGCGTAGCATGCACGAATTGCAAGGGCACCGCACCTGCGCTTGCTGATGCGATACTGACGCGCTGTACGACACCGTCGAAGGGAAGAGAAAACATTGCGCCCTGAGCGCGATGTTTTCGCGCGCGCAGCATGGCTACACTGCTATTCGCGCTCGATGGTTGCTCCTCGCCCAGCTCACCCTTGGATGAAAGACATGTTTATACTCACGAAGAACGGGCGCAAATTGCGATCGAGCGGGACGAAAGGCCTTGGTTCACTGTGCGTGTTGTTCGTTGCCGCAGCGTGCAGCACTCCTGCGCAGCGCACCATCGTCACGCAAACATCGAACGGGACGCTCGCAGATACCTTGGCTTCCCAAGCGGAGGACGCTGCACCCAACAATCGCAGCACCGGTACGCCAAATGACGCGCAGCAACGAGTTCTTGATCAACTTGCAATGATGGGTGGAAAGTCCCTTGTTACGCTGACGGCAAGCGAAGCGAGGCGGCAGCCTACCCCAGCGGACGCGGTCAAGGCGCTGCTCGAAAAGAACGGCCGGTCAACCGCGCCGGAGCCTGTCGCAAACGTTGTGAATCGGACGATTCCCGGCCCTGGTGGAGCGCTTCCTGTACGTATATACACGCCTGATGGCGCCGGTCCGTTTCCCTTGATCGTGTATTTTCAGGGTGGCGGATTTGTTATTGCAAATCTGGACACTTATGACGCGTCGGCACGCGCGCTGGCGAATGGAGCCCGTGCAATCGTTGTATCAGTCGAATACCGCAAAGCGCCGGAGCACAAGTTTCCCGCAGCGCATGATGATGCGTATGCCGCATACGCATGGGTCGTCGCAAACGGCAGGCAGTTCAACGGCGATGTATCGCGCGTAGCGCTCGCGGGCGAGAGCGCGGGCGGTAACCTGGCACTATCGACGGCCATCGCGGCGCGTAACAAGTCGCTGCAAACGCCTGTCGCAATTTTGGCGGTGTATCCGATTGCCGGCACTAGCACCAACACGGAGAGCTATCGGGAACATGCCAACGCCAAGCCGCTCAGTCGACCGCTGATGGAGTGGTTCTTTGCCCACTACATGCGCACATCAGACGACGCAGCGGACACGCGGCTGAACCTTGTGGCCGCGGATCTTTCCGGATTGCCCGCCACAACAATCATCACCGATCAGTTCGATCCGCTGAACTCGGAAGGCCTGATGATCGCACGTAGACTGGCGGCCGCAGGTGTGACGGTGCAGCACCGAAACTACGATGGCGTCGCACATGAGTTTTTCGGTCAGGGCGCCGCTGTACCGCTGGCTAAGGAGGCGGTAAGATTCGCCGCTCAGGAACTGCGCACGCAGTTTGGCAAACGATAATCCCCCGGGCGGAGCGTCAGTGGACGGCGCACCGTTCACGCACGCAGCAGCAGGACCACCATGCGTTTCAGCGTTTCGAGCGACGCCTGCAAATGCGCCTCGTCGCGCGCGAGCTTCTTGAGACCACTCAACGTGGTGTGCAAAAAATCCGCGAACTGCTCGGCCGACGTGTCAGCGGTATGCAGCTGAGTGTCGTACGATGCGAACAAACGCGCGAGCAGCACACGCGATCGAAGCCCCGCGTCATAAACCTCTTCCGCGCACGCTGCCGTGAGCCCCTCCACGATGTCGTTGGCCTCGGGCGAGGTGTGCACCAGCTGATACGGACGCACGGCGAGCTCGCGAAGAATCACGTCGAGCTGCGCCGAAAGCGGCATGGTCGCATCGCAGTCGCGTTCAATCGCCTCGAGTGATCGATCCGCGATCAGACGCACCGTGCCACGCAGCAGCGCCTCTTTGTTGCTGAACACCGTATACAGCGTTTGCCGCGACACACCCGCCTCGGCCGCGACATCGTGCATCGTGGTGCGACGTACGCCGTACCGCTGAATCACCCGGATTGCCGCCTCGACGAGCGGCTCTTGACCAATGGACATGTGTACAACTTGACAACTTTCGTTAGTTTGTCAATATTACAAGTATACACAGTTTGTCCAATCGTCCATGAGAACGCGGTGTCCAGCAGCATAGTGGCCATGGAAGTCGAAGAACAGAATGCGCGTACGCCCGGCATCCCCCTCGCACCCGTGCTCGGTTTTGTCGCGGCGTGGATGGGGATGTCGTGGCTGGCCATTGGCGCCGCGGTGCATACAGTAGTGCCCGGCGGCTGGGCGACGATCGCGATGCTGTCGATTCTTAGCGCCCTGCCGATATGGCCGCTGAGCCTTGGTTTGAGCGGTCGCATCTACCCCAGCGCGGCGTTGCGACTGTTCGTGTAGCGTCCGTTCTGGTACCTGTTTCTGGCGCTCCCTCTTCTGGCCCTCGCCAGTGCGATCGGCGCGGTGCTTGGACTCCCCTTTGGCGCGTCAGCCGTTGTCGCGCGTGCGCTGATTGCCGCGACGGCTGTGTTGCTCACAGTGACGGCGTTCGCCGGGTACCTCGGTTCACGTCGCCTCGTGACGCGCCAACTCGACGTGCACATGCCTCGATTGCCCGCAGCCTTCGACGGACTGCGCGTCGTACAGCTGTCCGATTTGCACATCGGTCCGCATACGTCGCGCCGCTTCCTCACGAACGTTGCCAACGCGGTTCGCGAAGCAACACCAGATCTGATCGTCATGACAGGCGATCAGGTTGATGATTTTGCAGACGATGTAGCGCCGTTCGCGCGAGCGCTCGGTGATTTACGCGCGCCGCTCGGCGTATACGCCATCGCGGGCAATCATGATGTGTACGCAGGCTGGCCGAGTGTCGCGCGTGGTTTGCGCGCGATTGGTATCAACGTGCTGGTGAACGACAGCGTCGCACTCGATCGCAATGGGTCGCGACTGTGGCTTGCTGGCACGGGCGATCCAGCGGCTGCAGGCGGTCGTGGTGCATCCCGGCATCCCGCTGCGCCGGATCTCGCGCGCACGCTGCGCGATGTGCCATCACATGAACCAGTAATCGTGCTGGCGCACAATCCCGCGCTCTGGCCTGGGCTCGCAGAACGCGGTGTGGATCTCACACTCAGCGGGCACACGCACTACGGGCAACTCGCAATGCCAAAACGCAATTGGAGTCTGGCGTCGTCGTTTCTCGAGCTCTCCATGGGTGTGCATCAACGAGGACGTGCGCTGCTGTACATCAATCCCGGCACGAACTATTGGGGCATTCCCTTTCGACTCGGTACGCCGCCTGAAGTGACGGTGTTGACGTTGCGCGTGGGTGAGAACGATGTCGCGGGTGTTGTTGGTAGCTCGCTCGACATAGTGTGATCGTGCGCTCCAGCGTCCCTCAGCCGACGATTCCGCAGTTACTGGGGCGCAGGATACTCGCCTGATTCCAGCTGCCCGATAAGATCGAGCAGGCCGGCGGCCTCCCACCAGCGGTTGCGCTGTCCACTGGATAGCGGGACGAGGACGCCCGCGTCGACGAGTTGCTCGATAGCCTCATATATCCGACTCTTTGAGCGGCGCGTCACTGCGGTGGCAACGGGCGCCGAGAGCATGGGGTACGCTGGCAGCAGGTCGATGATCGCCCACGCGGCAGCGTCGACCCGTGGCGCGTTCGCCTGCACCCGAAGCATCGCACGCCACTGCTCCTGCAATGCACGGACGTCGGCAATGTAGGTGCGGGCGACGCGTGCGGCCCGAAGCGTGGCCATGGCGAAATGTTCGATCCAGACGCTGACACCTTCGTCACCATCGTTGCGGAAGCGCGTGAGTCCTGCGACGTACTGTGCCCGCGCCCCTGCAAATACGACGCTGATTGGTGGTACGAACGCGGGGGCAATGCCGCGCCGTTTGAGCACCACGTGCACGAGCGCCCGACCAGTTCTGCCGTTGCCGTCGTGGAAAGGATGAATGGTCTCGAACTGAGCATGCACAAGCGCGGCCTGTACGAGCGGCGGAAGCATCTCGTCATTGATGGCGTCGCACAGGTCCACCA